>JALHTP010000509.1 GCA_022865725.1 Methyloceanibacter sp.
GGGCGGAGATATTCCTGCCGCGCCTGCGGCGCGCCGGTCTCTTCCCATTACGACCGGCCTGACGAGATCGACCTCTATCCAGGCTCGTTCGATGAGCCGGGACTGTGGCAGCCGAGCTACGAGCTCTGGACGACAAGGCGCGAGCCTTGGCTGCCGGCGGTCAAGACGATTGTCAGGCGCTACACGGAGAGCCGCCCGCGATGGCGGCGAACGGAGTCCGACTGACTCCGTTCGCTTGCCGATCGTCAGCGCGGCTTGCGCGGCGCCGATGCCGCGGGCGCCACATCCGACGTCCCACCGCCACGCGCAGGGATTACATCGTCCCCCGCCAGGATCCCGGACTTGAACAGATATCCCGCCACGCCGGCACCGATCAGCGGCGCGAGGATGAACAACCAGATTTGCGCAAGCGCGTTCGGGTTGGTGCCGGCGCCGACGATTGCCGGTCCGAGCGAGCGAGCAGGGTTCACCGATGTGCCGGTGACGTTGATGCCGACGAGATGGATGGCTATGAGCGTCAAGCCGATTGCCAAGCCGGCAAGCCCGACCGGCGCGCCCTTCTGCGTGACGCCAAGGATGCAGACGAGGAACAGGAAAGTGCCCGCGACCTCGTAAATGAAAGCCGAAGCGGTATTGTACTCGCCAAGATAACCGGGACCCCAGCCGTTCTGGCCAAGCGATCCGCTCCAGCCTGATGCTTTGCCCGACAGGATCAGATAGAGCACGGCCGCGCCGGCGATGGCGCCAAGCACCTGCGCGATCACATAACGGATGAAATCGGACATGGTCATGCGCCCGGCGACGAGGACACCGAAGCTGACCGCCGGATTGACGTGACAGCCCGAGACCTGGCCGATGCCGTAGGCCATGGCGACGATGGTCAGGCCGAAGGCGGCAGCGATGCCGAGAATATCGATCGATGTCGCCCCGCTGCCCATTCCGCCGATGACGGCGGCGCCGCAACCGACCAGCACCAGCGCAAAAGTGCCAATGAATTCCGCAATAGGTTTTTTCATGATGTCCTCCCCGGGTTCGCAAACACCACCCATCATGGTCGACCCAGAGGCCACGGCAAGAGAACGAATTGTGGCAAGCGAGAACATGCGCCAAGGCGTTCGCCAAACGGCGCATTGGCGCGCTATAAGGCGAATGTGAACCAGCATCAGTCCCTGCGGCCCAAGGCCAGCGTCGAGATCGGCTCCGCCCGTTTTGCACAAGATTCGCCGCTTGCGCTCATCGCCGGCCCTTGCGCGCTCGAAAGCCGCGCGCACGGCCTCGAAATGGCGCAGGCGCTGAAGGAGATCGCCGGGCGGCTCAAGATCGGCCTCGTCTATAAGAGCTCCTTCGACAAGGCGAACCGGACGAGCACCGTGAGCGCCCGGGGGCTCGGGCTCGCCGACGCGCTTCCCATCTTCGCCGAGATCAGAGAGCGCACGGGCCTTCCCGTCCTCACCGACGTGCATGCGCCCGAGCAATGCGCGCCCACGGCCGAGGCGGTGGACGTGCTGCAGATCCCAGCCTTCCTCTGCCGCCAGACCGATCTCCTCGTTGCCGCCGCCCGCACCGGCAAGCCCGTCAACGTCAAGAAGGGCCAGTTCCTGGCGCCCTGGGACATGACGAATGTCGTGGCCAAGCTGCTGAGCGCCGGCAACCCGAACATTCTTCTCACCGAGCGCGGCGTGTCGTTCGGCTACAACACGCTCGTCTCCGACATGCGCGCATTGCCGATTCTGGCCGAGACCGGGGCGCCGGTGATCTTCGACGCCACCCATTCGGTGCAGCAGCCGGGAGGGCAGGGGACGGCAAGCGGCGGCGAGCGGCGCTTCGTGCCGGTGCTTGCCCGCGCGGCGGTGGCGGTCGGCGTCGCCGGCATCTTCATCGAGACCCATCAGGATCCTGACCGCGCGCCGTCCGATGGTCCCAATATGCTGCCGCTTGCGGCACTCGAGCCTCTGCTCAAGGAGCTGATCGAGATCGACGCCCTGGTGAAGCGCTCGTCCAGGCCGGCTTAAGCTCGGCGCCTCATGCTTCGAGACGCGGCCCAGCTGCCGCTCCTCAGCATGAGGAGTTGAGCTTCACCCTGAGGAGGGCCGAAGGCCCATCTCGAAGAGGTGAGGCCGGAGATCAGCCGCGGCCGCGATAATGCGCGACGCCCTGATCGGGAATCCACACGCCCTCGGGCGGCGTGCCATGCTGCCAGAACACATCGATCGGGATACCGCCGCGCGGATACCAATAGCCGCCGATCCTGAGCCAAGCGGGATCCGCCAGCGCGACGATGCGCTTGCCGATGGTGATGGTCGCGTCCTCGTGGAAGGCGCCAATGTTGCGGAAGCTGGCCAGATACAGCTTGAGCGACTTCGATTCCACGAGCCAGGCGCGCGGCGCGTAGTCGACGACGAGATGCGCGAAATCGGGCTGGCCGGTGACCGGGCAGAGACAGGTGAATTCCGGGCAGGTGAAGCGCGCGACATAGACCGTGTCGGGATGCGGGTTGGCCACGCGCTCCAGATCGGCCTCTTCCGGCGTCTTGGGCTGCTTGGTCTTGGCGCCGAGCTGCCGCAGTCCCGTGATCTTGCGCGCCATTCTCTCTACTCCGCCGCGAGCCGGGGCCGCGGGCCCCGATAAACGCAACCCTCATGGCATGAATCGCGCGCCACCTCGATCTCGGCGAGGCCGGGCAACCGGTTGTGCAACCGATCCCAGAGCCAAACGGCGATCCGCTCGAGCGTCGGCTGGGCGAGCCCGTCCACCTCGTTGAGCAAGCGATGGTCGAGCGCCTCTCGCGCGTCGCCGAGCGCCGCTTCGACATCGTCGAAATGCATGACGACTCCAGTATTGGCGTTCGGCTCGCCGTCGATCGTAATGCGCACCCGGAAGGAATGTCCGTGTACCCGCGCATTCGGATGGCCGGGCGGCGCCGACGGGAGGAAATGAGCGGCCTCGAAACGGAATTCTTTGTAGATTTTCATGGCAGTCGTTTAGGGGATTTCGCGAGGGCCGACCAGCGGCGAGATCACTTCAGCCCTAACAGCTTATGGGTCTGTAGGCTCAAGCGCCATTTGGGATGGGCGAGACAATAATCGATTGCCGCGCGGAGATGGCTCTCCGACTTTGCGCCTTCGTCCATGGGCTGGAGCAGGAAATGGCCGAAGTCGAGGTCTTCGAGCTGCGCTGGGTCGAGCGCGGCTTGCGGGTAGACGAGCTTCAGCTCATCGCCCGAAAGCTGCACGAGCGGCGCGCCGGCCTTCGGGCTCACGCAGATCCAATCGATCGAACGCGGCACTGGGAGCGTGCCGTTGGTCTCGATGGCGATTTGGAAGCCGACCTTGTGCAGCGCCGCGATCAGTTTCTCATCCACTTGCAGCATCGGCTCGCCGCCGGTCAGCACCACATAAGGCGGCGTGCCCGAATTGCCGCGCCAAGCCGCGCGGACCGCGCCGGCGAGACCTTCCGGCGCCGCGAACTTGCCGCCAGCTGGTCCATCAGTGCCGACAAAATTGGTGTCGCAGAAATTGCAGGTCGCTTCCTCGCGGTCCTGCTCGCGGCCGGACCAGAGATTACAGCCGGCGAAGCGGCAGAACACGGCCGGGCGGCCGGTCTGCGCGCCTTCGCCTTGCAGCGTGTAGTAGATCTCCTTGACGGCAAACATGATCTCTAGCTGGCGCTTCCGTGAGCCTTAGGCAAGAGTGATTCAAGCCTGCCGTGGGGCACATGAGGCGCGAGCAGAGATATTTGCTCGGAGCCGCTAGTGCGGAGCGGGAGGCTCCCCTTCGGCGCGCATCTTTCCAGGCACCGCTTTTTCGGGAGGATTCGTCCCAGGAGGATTGATGGAACGAATGAAGGCGATGATCTTCCAGAGGTCGTCCGAGGTATGGACGGAGAAGCCCATCGGCGGCATTGGCGCGTGCACGCTCCCGTATTGGTAGCGGTTGAAGCCAGATTTCTCCAGCTCCGCCGAGCCCAGCGTCACCAGCCTGAACAGCACGTCATCGGTATTGCCCCAGAACCAGATGCCTTGACTCAAGGCCGGACACATGCCGCCGCCGCCATGACACTCGTTGCACCCGGGCAGCCTGAAAACTTTGACCAGTTCCTCCTCCTTGGCGAGCTTAGCCCAGTCTTGATAGGGACTATGCAGCTCTCCCGGGGGCACGATCTTCACCAGCTCAATCGGCGGTGTCTTGTCTCCCGCCTTGCAACACATTTCTTCTCCCTTAGGCTTCTCCTCGGCCGCGTGTGAGCCCCAGTAACCACTGCCGACGCCCAACAGACTCAATGACGTCAGCGCCAACATCGCGACGATAATCTTGAATTTATTGCCTTTCAGAGCCCGCTCCATCAAAGCGTTTCCTTTCCCAATGACCCAATAGACGGGACGA
>JALHTP010000056.1 GCA_022865725.1 Methyloceanibacter sp.
AGGAAGTGACCGACATGCAGCGCTCGGTGAAGGGCGAGGTGATCTCCTCCACCTTCGACGAGCCCGCCTCGCGCCACGTGCAAGTCGCCGAGATGGTGATCGAGAAGGCCAAGCGCCTGGTCGAACACAAGCGCGACGTGGTGATCCTGCTCGATTCCATCACGCGGTTGGGACGCGCCTACAACACCGTGGTGCCGTCGTCCGGCAAGGTGCTGACCGGCGGTGTTGACGCCAACGCGTTGCAGCGGCCGAAGCGCTTCTTCGGCGCCGCCCGCAATATCGAGGAAGGTGGCTCGCTTACCATCATCGCCACGGCCCTGATCGATACCGGCAGCCGCATGGACGAGGTGATCTTCGAAGAGTTCAAGGGCACGGGTAACTCGGAAATCGTGCTCGACCGCAAAGTCGCCGACAAGCGCACCTTCCCGGCCATCGACATCGCCCGCTCCGGCACCCGCAAAGAGGAGCTTCTGGTTGCGCCGGATCAGCTCAAGAAGATGTACGTGCTCCGCCGTATCCTGAACCCGATGGGGACCCAGGACGCGATCGAGTTCCTGCTCGACAAGCTGAAGCAGACCAAGACCAACGGCGACTTCTTCGAGTCGATGAACACTTGAGGTTGCGGTGCTGCCCGCCAAACGGGCGGCGCTCGAAGGCTCGGTCGATGTGGATGATGTGCGTCGCGCACTGGGCGGCTTGCGCATCATGGCGCCGAGCGGCTTCGAGGTGGTGATGGATCTTTCCAACCATCATCTGCACAAGCCGGCGGTGATCGGCCGCATCACGGCCGACGCTCGCATCGTGCCGATCTGGATGAGCGCTGGCCTAATCGCGCCCGAGCCCTGGAGCCCTTGGTTGGAGCGCGGCGGCACGGCATCCGGCGTCACGCGAAGCGCGCCAGCTCGCGCTGGCGGGTAGGGTTCTCTGGCTTTCCACGCACTCCGTCATTCCGGCGAAAGCCGGAATCCAGTGCCAAAACAGCAGCTAATTTACTGGGTACCGGCTTTCGCCGGTATGACGGGTCAGGCGATGGTGCGGATGTCACTCTCAGTCACCGGCAACGCGGCTGTTCACCGGCGCGTCCGCCACATCCCCGTCACGACGGGGCCATCGCCTGGCGCCCGAAAGGAGACGACAGATAGGAATCCAAGCGACTCGTAGCGGTGGTTGTTGCCCGGATTGCTCGACTCGAGATAGGCAGGCATGCGCTCCGCGTCGATGCGCGCGAGGTTCTCCTTGAGCAGCGCCATGCCGAGGCCGCGCCCGCGATGCTCGTCCCTGGTGCCCAGGAGACTCAAATAATAGTGAGGCTCGTCGCGCGGGTGGGCTTCATCGAAACGGCGCAGCAGCTCGGCGACCTCGGAGGCCCGCGACCCCACCAGCTCTTGCAGCAGGCCGGGGAGTCTCTGTTCTCCGTCAGCCGACAACTCGGTCCCGGACGGTGGGATCCAGACCGAGACGGTCTCGAAGCCCTCGGTCCTGAGCGTCCAAGGATAGCGCAGCGCGCCATCGATCCAATGTGTCCACCAGCGCCGTCGCGCCACGGGATCTGGAACCGCCCAAGACCAGGTGGGATCGTTGAGGAAGGCTTCGGCGATCACATCGACCACCGTTGCCGCGTCCGCCGGGACGGCTGGCGCGACGGCCAGAGTTGTCGCCGGCAGACCGGGACGCCGTGCCTCGATCGAGCCGATGCCTTTTGCAGCTTCGCTGCCCATCAACTCCCTCCCGTGAGACGGCGTGCCGCTTTCACCGTGTCGATCAGCGCCGCAAGCTCGGTGACCGGCAACGAGCATTGCGGGCCGATGCAGACATAGGCGGTGGGCTTGCAGTCGATCGCGGTCTTGCCGTGCGCGGGTGACGATTCCGGCAGGGACTCCCCTGCCCTGATCTCCTGCACCACGGCGCCCGGCAGCGACACATCGCTAAGCGCGCGGCGCAAGCTTTGCGCGTCCCCTCCTTCCGGCACGATCAGCACGATATAAGCCGGCGCCACCAGATCGAGCGAAGCCGCAAGCAGCCCGGCATGAGCCAGCACGTTCGCGGTCATCGCCCCGGCGAAGCCGCGTAAGATCGCCTCGGCGCGGTCGCGGTAGCGCTCCTCGCCGGTCCAGAGAGTGAGGGCCGCCAAATTCGACACCATCACGCCATTGGCGTTCGGCGTCGCCTCGTCCTGTCCGCTGAACGGCCGCACGATGAGGTCTGAGGTGTCGTCGGCGGTGAAATAATAGCCGCCGAGGTCGCCAGCGACGGGATCGCTCGCCCAGTAATGCTTGTCGAGCACGTGCGCCCATTGCCGCGCTCTCTCGATATAGCTGCGCTTACCCGTGACGCTGGCGAGCGCGAGCGCCGCCTTGCTCATGTTGGCGTAGTCGGATGCCGTCGCCGGCGCCTTCGCCTCGCCCGCGCGATAGGCATGCAACAGTCGTCCGTTCACCGTCATCCGTGTACTGACGAAATCGAAAGCGCGCTCCGCGGCCTCGAGCCAATCGATCCGCACGAAAGCATCGGCCGCATTGGCGAGCGCGGCGATCATCAGCCCGTTCCAGTCGGCCAGCACCTTGTCGTCGAAGCCCGGCCGCACGCGCTGCGCGCGCTGCGCGAACAGTGTGTTGCGCGTCTCGGCGAGACGCGCTTCCGTCTCCGCGTCGCGGAGCGCGATGGCGCCAAGCCGATTGAGAATGTTGTGGCCCTCGAAATTTCCGTCCCCCGTCACATCGTAGATCTCGGCGAAGACGCTCGCGTCCGCCGCGCCCAACGCCTCCTGGATCTCGGCGAGACTCCACACATAGAACTTGCCCTCCGCGCCTTCGCTGTCGGCGTCGAGCGACGCGGCGAAGCCCCCGTCTTCTACCGTCATTTCGCGCAACAGCCAGCCGATCGTCTCCTCGATGCGTTGCGCGTAGAGCGGCGACTTGGACTCGCGCCAGGCCTCGGTCAGCATCTCGACGAGAAGCGCGTTGTCGTAGAGCATCTTCTCGAAATGCGGCACGAGCCATTTCTCGTCGACGCTGTAGCGCGAGAAGCCGCCGCCGAGATGATCGTAGATGCCGCCTTGCGCGATATGGGTGAGCGTGAGGTCGACCGCCTCGCGCGGGTTGGGGAGTCCGAAGCGGAGGCCCGCGCGCCACAAGAATTGAAAGAACTGCGCTTGCGGAAATTTCGGCGCGCCCCTGATCCCGCCATTGACCGGATCAACCGCCTGCACGAGACGCAACGCGAGATCGGCCAGCATCGAGACCGGCGGCGGCGCGGCGTCTCCGCTCCTGCGCTGTGGCTTGAGCCGCGCCTTGAGCTGATCGGCGTTCTGCCGGACCTTGTCCTGCTCGTCGCGATAGATGCGCGCCACTTCATTCAGTACACGGACGAATGCCGGGCGTCCGTAGCGCTCGTCCTTGGGGAAATAGGTGCCGCCCCAGAACGGCTCGGCGTCCGAGGTGAGGAACATGGTGAGCGGCCAGCCGCCCTGCTCGCCGAGCTCGTGCAGCGCGCCCATATAGATCGCGTCGACATCGGGGCGCTCCTCGCGGTCCACCTTGATGTTGACGAAGAGGTCGTTCATCACGGCGGCCGTCGCCTCGTCCTCGAAGCTCTCATGCGCCATGACGTGGCACCAATGGCAGGCCGCGTAGCCGACCGAGAGCAGGATCGGCTTGCCGGTCGCCCTGGCCTCAGCCAGAGCCTCCTGCCCCCAGGCGCGCCAATGCACGGGGTTGTCCTTGTGCTGGAGGAGATACGGGCTGGTCTCCTTGCCTAGAAGGTTACTGTCTGTCCGCTCCTGCATGGCCCTTCCTTCCACTGCGGCCTAGGATAACGCAATGGATCGAACAATTGGCGTCCCACAGCCCGACACCATCTTGGCGCTGGCGAGCGGCCCCGGGCTTGCGGCCATCGCGGTGATCCGCGTCTCCGGGCCGCGGACGCGCGATGCGCTTGAAGCCTTTTGCGGTGGCGTGCCCCCTCCCCGTCACGCTGCCTTGCGCGACATCGGTCCGCCCCGCGCATCGAAGCTCGATCGCGGCCTCGTGCTGTTCTTCTCGGCGCCGGCGAGCTTCACCGGCGAGGACATGGCCGAGCTTCAGCTGCATGGCAGCCGCGCCGTGACCCGCGCCGTCATCGACGCCCTGCTCACCCTTCCCGGCATCCGCCTGGCTGAGCCTGGCGCCTTCGCCCGAAGGGCGTTCGAGAACGGCAAGCTCGATCTTACCGAGGTCGAAGGCTTGGCCGATCTCATCGCCGCCGAGACGGAGGCGCAACGCGGTCAGGCGCTGGCGCAGTCAGAAGGCTCGCTGCGGCGTCTCTACGAAGGCTGGCGCGCCGATCTGCTCGGCGCGCAGGCGCTGATGGAGGCGGGCCTGGACTTCGCCGATGAAGCTGACGTGGCGACCGATGTGTCGGTCAAGGCCGGCGCCATCGTCGCCGTGTTGCTCGACTCGATCGCGCGCCATCTCGCCGACAATCGCGGCGAACGTTTGCGCGACGGCGTCCGCATCGTCATCGCCGGTCCGCCCAATGCCGGCAAGTCGAGCCTGCTGAATGCGCTCGCCAAGCGTGACGTGGCCATCGTGTCGGAGGAGGCGGGCACCACGCGCGATGTCATCGAGGTGCATCTCGACCTCGCAGGTATCCCCGTGATCCTCACCGACACGGCGGGGATACGCGAGGCGCAAGGCAAGGTGGAAGAAGCGGGGATAGAGCGGGCATTGGCCCGCGTCGAGGATGCCGATCTGGTGCTGTGGTTGGTCGATGCCACCGCGCCGGCGTGGAGCGCGCCGCTTGATGTCCGGGGCACGACGGTCGGGCAAGTTTGGACAACTGGCGGGCAAGTTTGCGTATTGAACAAGATCGATCTGGCGACCGTCGCCAGCGGCCCTGATCGCATCGAGATCTCGGCCAAGACGGGCGCTGGCGTCGACCGGCTGATCGCGGCGTTGGCGGCGAGGGCAGCCCAACTGGCTGAGATCGGCACCGGCTCGCCGCTGATGACAAGGGCCCGCCACCGGACAGAGCTGGAGAGCGCCCAAGCCGCCTTGGACCGCTTCGGCGATTCCTCGCTGAGCCCCGAGCTCAAGGCCGAGGAGCTTCGCATCGCCGCCCGGCATCTCGGCCGGCTCACCGGACACATCGATGTCGAGGAGGTCTTAGGCGCCATCTTCGCCGAGTTCTGCATCGGCAAGTGAGCCCGCAACTTGATTCACGTGAAACAATGGGGGGCGGGCGCTTTGACGCGAGCTGGCGAACGGATTACCTACCGGCCATGGCTAAGGACTTAAGCAAGGGCTTCGACGTCATCGTCATCGGCGGCGGGCATGCCGGCTGCGAGGCAGCCGCTTCAGCCGCGCGCATGGGCGCCCGCACGGCCCTTGTCACGCATCGCTTCGCCACGGTCGGCGAGATGTCCTGCAACCCGGCCATTGGCGGGCTGGGGAAGGGGCATCTGGTGCGCGAGATCGATGCGCTCGACGGCTTGATGGGCCGCGTGGCCGACGCCGCCGGCATCCAGTTCCGGGTCCTGAACCGCAGCAAAGGCCCGGCCGTGCAGGGCCCCCGCGCCCAGGCCGATCGCAAGCTCTACCGCCAGGCCATGCAGGCCGCCATCCTGGCCACGCCTGGCCTCGAAGTGATCGAAGCCGCAGTCGAGGACCTCAGCGTCGAGCGCCGTATGGTTAACGGCGTCTTAACGGACATGGTTAACGGCGTTCTAACGGCCGACGGACGCCACATCTTAGCCGGCGCCGTCGTGCTCACCACCGGCACCTTCCTGAACGGGCTGATCCATATTGGCGAGCGAAAGATCTCGGCGGGCCGCATCAATGAGGCCCCGGCGCTGGGGCTCTCGGAGCGGCTCTACGCGCTTGGGCTCCGCATGGGCCGGCTGAAGACCGGCACCCCGCCTCGCCTCGATGGCCGCACCATCGACTGGGACGGGCTCCAGGTGCAGAACGGCGACGACCCGCCGCGACCCTTCTCCTTCCTCACCAAGACGATCGCAACGCCGCAGATTGCCTGCCACATTACCCACACCAACGACGCGACCCACGCGGTCATCGCCGCCAATCTCGACCGCGCGTCAATGTACTCGGGCGCCATCGAAAGCGTCGGCCCGCGTTATTGCCCGTCGATCGAAGACAAGGTCGTGCGCTTCAAGGAGCGCGGCAGCCACCAGATCTTCCTCGAGCCGGAAGGCCTCGACGACGACACCGTCTATCCGAACGGCATCTCGACCTCGCTGCCTGAAGACGTGCAGCACGCGTTCCTGGCGACCATCCCGGGGCTCGAAAGGGCGCGGGTCATCAGGCCGGGCTACGCCATCGAATACGATCATGTCGATCCGCGCGAGCTCAGTGCCGGCCTGGAGGTCAAGGCGGTGCCAAGGCTTTTCCTGGCGGGCCAGATCAACGGCACGACCGGATACGAGGAGGCCGCGGGGCAGGGGCTCGTCGCCGGCATCAACGCCGCGCTCGCGGCTTCGGGCGGCGAGGCGCGCTTCGGCGTGAGCCGCGCCGACGGCTATCTCGGCGTGATGATCGACGACCTCGTCACCCGCGGCGTGACCGAGCCGTACCGCATGTTCACCAGCCGCGCCGAATACCGGCTGACGCTGCGCGCCGACAATGCCGATCAGCGCCTCACGCCACTCGGCACCGCCATCGGCTGTGTCGGAGCGGCCCGCAGCACTGCCTTCGCCGCCAAGGCGAAGCAGCTCGAAGAGGGCGAGACATTGCTGCGCGGCCTCACCCTCACGCCCGACCAGGCCGCCAAGTCCGGCCTCTCCGTCAATCGCGACGGGCGCAAGCGAAGCGCATACGAGCTGCTGTCCTATCCCGATGTGGATGTCGCGCGGCTGGCGACGATCTGGCCGGAGATCGGCCCGTTCGACCCCGCGCTCGCCGAGCAGCTCGCGGTCGACGCGCGCTACGCGGTCTACGTCAAGCGCCAGGAGCTAGACATCGCCGCCTTCCGCAAGGATGAGGGCATCGTCATCCCCCGCGATTTCGCCTTCGCGGCGCTTCCCGGCCTCTCGACCGAGCTCCGCCAGAAGCTCGAGCTTCATCGCCCCGCGAGCTTAGGTCAGGCGGCGAGGCTCGACGGCATGACGCCGGCCGCGCTGATGCTGCTTCTCGCGCACCTGAAAAAGTGCGCCACGGCGAAGAGCGCCTGAGCCCTGGAAGGCGAGGGGAGATGCCCGGCGAAAAACCTGCCGCGACCATCAGTGGACCTCAGGATTTCGCGGAAGTCTTTAAAGTTCCACGTGAAACAATCCACAGGCTCACCCGCTACGCCGAATTGCTGGCGCATTGGCAGACCCGCGCCAACCTGGTCGCCGCGTCCACTCTGCCCGTCCTCTGGTCCCGGCATTTTGCCGATTCGGCCCAACTCTGCGGCCTTGCGCCGGAGGCGCGACTCTGGCTGGATCTCGGCTCAGGGGCAGGTTTTCCGGGGCTCGTCGTTGCAATCCTTCAAACCGGGAGGCCGGATTTCCACATGCACCTCGTCGAGAGCAACCGGAAGAAATGCGCCTTCCTCGCCGAAGTCGCGCGCGAGACCAAGGCCCCTGTGGACATCCATCCCATGCGCATTGAAGACCTCGCGGAAAGCGCCCAGAGCCTTAGGCCTGACGTGGTGAGCGCGCGGGCGCTTGCGCCTTTGCCGCGTCTCTTAGAGCTAGCGCGCCCGTTCTTCGGGCCAGAGACCAGGGGGTTGTTCTTGAAAGGCGGCGAGACGCACGCCGAGATCGAGGCCGCCAGGGCGGATTGGAACTTCGCCTTTCGCCTGCATCCGAGTCTCACCTCGGTAGACTCGCATATCGTCGAAATCACCGAGCTAAATCCCTGCGGCAACGATCGGGGGAACGCGTCATGAACGCGCTCGGGCCAAGGCGCACGCGCGTTCTTGCGCTCGCCAATCAGAAGGGCGGGGTGGGCAAGACCACGACAGCCATCAATCTCGGCACGGCGCTTGCGGCCGTCGGCGAGCGCGTGCTCATCATCGACCTCGATCCGCAAGGCAATGCCAGCACGGGGCTCGGCGTCGACGAGCGCCCGCTATCGACCTTCGATGTGCTGAGCGGGCAGGCCACCATCGGCGCGGCGCGGGTGCCGACCCATGTGCCGAGGCTCTCCATCGTGCCGGCCACCATCGACCTCATGTCCTTCGAGCGCGAGGCGGGAGCGTCGGCAGCCAGGCACTACCGCCTGCGCGATTGCCTGGCGGCGATGACCGCTGCCGAGGAGCCGGACATGACGACCACCTATGTCCTGATCGACTGTCCGCCCTCGCTGAATTTACTCACTGTTAACGCTTTGGCCGCCGCCGACGCCGTGCTCGTGCCGCTGCAATGCGAGTTCTTCGCGCTGGAGGGCCTGGCGCAGCTCTTGAGCACGGTCGAGGAGATCAGGGTTCGCCTCAACCCGAAGCTCCAGATCCACGGCGTCGTGCTGACCATGTACGACCAGCGCACCAGCCTCTCGGATCAGGTGGTCGACGATGTGCGGCGCGTCTTGGGCGAGAAGGTCTATACGACCATCATCCCGCGCAATGTGCGAGTGGCCGAGTCGCCCTCGCATGGGAAGCCGGTGCTGCTCTACGATTATCGCTGCTCCGGCAGCCAGGCTTACATCCAGCTCGCCTCCGAGGTGATCGAGCGCGAGCGGCGGATGCGTGCGGCGTGAGGCTTGAAAGGTCTTTACGGGGAGGAGGCTCGCCATGGCGGTAGGCGCGCAGAAGACGAGGCTGGGACGGGGCTTGGCGTCGCTGATCGGCGATCGCATCGACGAAGCGGGATTCGGCGCCGATGAGCAGCGGACGGTTCCGCTTGCCGCGCTGAAGCCGGGGCGGTTCAACCCCAGGCGAAACTTCGCCGAAGGCCAGCTCGAAGAGCTTGCCGCCTCGATCCGCGAGCGGGGCGTCGTGCAGCCTCTCGTGGTCCGGCCGGCTTCCGGCGACACCTATGAGATCGTCGCCGGCGAGCGCCGCTGGCGGGCGGCCCAGCTCGCCAATCTGCACGAGTTGCCGGTCGTCGTGCGCACGCTCTCCGATCAAGAAGCGATCGAGATCGCCATCATCGAGAACGTCCAGCGCGAGGACCTGAATGCCATCGAGGAGGGGGAGGGCTATCGGCTGCTGATGAGCGGCCACGGCTATACGCAAGAAGACCTCGCCAAGGTGATCGGTAAGAGCCGCAGCCATCTCGCCAACACGCTTCGCCTGCTGAAGCTCCCTGACAATGTGCAAGAACTGGTGCGGTCTGGCGAGCTCAGTGCCGGCCACGCACGCGCGCTGATCGGCCGGCCTGACGCCGCCGCGCTCGCTGCCCGTATCGTTAAGGAAGGCTTAACGGTGCGCGAGGTCGAGGCCCTCACCAAGGACCCGGCCCCGACCAAAGCCAAGCGCCAGAAGAGCAAGGACGCCGACACCAGAGCCGCCGAGTCCGAGCTGCATGAGGCGCTCGGCCTCGACATCGAGATTCGCAAGGGCAAAGGCGAGAAGGGCGAGCTTCGTATCCGCTATGCGAGCCTCGATCAGCTCGAGGATGTCCGTCACCGGCTCCTGCGCCGTCCTGGCCGCTAGGGTCCCCGCTAGGTGGCCGCGAGAAACTCCTCGGCGCGAAAGAGCGATTTGAAGGGAATGCCGGCTTTGGCATAGAGGTCGGCGGCGCCTTCGCCGCGATCGAGGATCGAAAGCACCAGAGCGACTTTCGCGCCGGCCTCCGTGACCGCCTTGACCGCATCCATGGCCGATCCGCCCGTGGTGGTCACATCTTCCAGAATGACGACCGTCTTGCCGGCGATGTCGGCGCCGTCGACGCGCTTCTTGGTGCCGTGATCCTTGACGGCCTTGCGCACGAAAAACCCGGGAAGTCGGCGGCCGAAGTCGACGCTCCGCATGGCGACCGGCGCGATGAGCGGCACCGCCCCCATCTCCAGGCCGCCGATGCAGTCTGCATTAACTCCCTGTAGTTGTTGTAGAATTAGCTCAGCCATGAGGTTGGCGCCGTCAGGGTCGAGCATCGCCGGCTTCATGTCGAAATAGAAATCGCTCTCGCGCCCCGAGGCGAGCGTGATGCGCCCTCGCCTGAACGCACGCTCCTTGAGCAGCGTGAAAAGCTTCTGGCGCGAGTCGTGATGTTGGCTGCGCTCGTTCAAGGCCGCACCTCACTTCAGCGAGACATGCATACAACGGCCAGCGCGTCCGTCAAATCCTCGACGTGAGCGTCAGCACGAGACGTTCGGCGAAGGCGCCTTCGAGATCGGGCGACCGGCGGATGCGCCTGATCGCCTCTTGGATCAGCGGCAGCGCGTGGGAAAGCCGGCTCGCGCCCCAGCGCTTGCAATGAGCGAGGAACAGAGGCTCGCGTTTGAAATGGAGGCGCGGCTTGAGCGATTTGACGGCCTGCTCGAGACTTCCACCCGAGCCTTGCGCCGATGCGACCCGGTGCAGCTGCGTGAAGTGCCGCCCAAGCGCCGAGAGCGCCGCCGATCTGTCCGTGCCGGCAGCCGCGAGGCGCTGCAGCCCCGAGAGCGCCGCCTTCGCATCGCCGCCGCTCACGGCATAGACGAAATTGTCGAGCGCCGTCTCCGCGGCGTCTCCGACGATGGCCTCGATATCGTCATGGCTGACGCGCGTGCTCCCTTGCGCGTAGAGCGCAAGCTTTACGATCTCCGAGCGCGATAAAGCCTGGTCGGCCCCGAGCCGGGTCATCAGATAGTCGCGCGCCTCTCTGTCGATGCTGAGCCCTGCCCCGGCAAGCTCCGTATCGATCAGCCGCGACAGCGTGCCTTGATCCCCGTAGCAGGGAAGCGCCGCCGCGCTTTTGTGAGTCTCGAACAGTTTGCGTAAGCCCGAATCGGGTCTGAGATTGCCGGCCTCGACGATCAGTGGATTGTCGGATTCCGTCGCGAGCAACGCTTTAAGCGAGGGGACGTCGAGCCTCGCGCCGGCCGTGACCCGAATTACGCTCTGCGCCGCGAACATAGGAACGGTCCTGAGCTCAACCTCGAGCCGCGCCGGATCCTCGGCCAGATCGCGATCGTCGAGACGAACGATCTCGGTCTGCCCTTTTCCCCGCTTGGCGAAGATCTGCGCCAGTGCGCTTGCCCGCTCGGCCACGAGGCCCGCATCAGGCCCGTAGACGAGCACGGCGCGGCAAGCCGGCTCGGGCGACTTCACGAAGCTCGCGACGGCTGACGACTTGAGAGCGACCATGATGAAAGAGCGACGGCGCGGGTTACGCGGGAGCGGCGAAAGCGGGAGGCCTAGGCGGCGTTGGCGAGAAAGGCCGCGAGCTGGGTCCTGATGCTGTCGGCGACGGTGCGGGCGGCGCGATTCTCCGCATCGTAGCGCGCGCGCACATTAGCGAAGATTTCCTGGAAGCGGTTATAGGGTGCCCGCGAGGTCGACTTAGCCGCGAGCAGGACGGTTCCGCTGGCAACGTCGACCAGCTTGAAAGAGGCGTCGAGCTGGTAGATTTGGCCCGTGGCGTCGCCAGTGATCTGGACGAGCTGGTCGGTCAAGCTTTCTTTGATGATGATATCGAGCCTATATCGTGACGGAACCGGGTTGCCGCCCCCGGTCGTGGCGAAGATCAGCTCGTTGCGCAGCTTCTGCCCGACCCGGCCCGGGATGGGCGTAATGTCGACCGCCGCCATCACCGCGGCGAGCTTGGCGCCTCCCGCTGTGGCCCCCCCATAGAGTGGCTGGAAGCCGCAGCCGGCAAGCGCAAAGGCGCCCAGCCCGGCGAGCAGCGCCGCGACCAAGGCAGGGCTACGCCACGACATTGACGATCCTCTGCGGCACGACCACCACCTTCTTGATTTTACGTCCCCCAATGGCGCGCACGACATTGTCGAGCTTTAGCGCCGCAGCTTCAATATCTTCCTTCGCGGCGTCCCGTGCAATCGTCAATTCATCCCGTCTTTTGCCGTTCACCTGGACGGCAATTGTGACGGTATCCTCCAGTAAAAGGGCCTTATCTGGGCTCGGCCAGGGCGCTTCGGCGACCAGGGTTTCATAGCCGAGCGCAGCCCAGCATTCCTCGGCCAAATGGGGAACCATCGGGGCGGCGATTCGGGCCAGCAGCTCCGCCGCTTCCCGCAGCGCATAGGCCATATCCGGGCCAGGCTGTGGGCCGCCAGTCTGCAAGCTGGCCGAGAGCGCGTTGGCGAGCTCGTAGATATGAGCGACGGCGGCATTGAAGCGGAGCTTCTCGATGGCGCTCGTCACCGCCGCCACGCTCCGATGCGCCGCGCGGCGAACCCCCTCCGCGTCGGGCCCAAATTCGCTCGGCTTGGCGGCGCCGGGTCTAGCCCCTTTCGCCGCCGCCTCGCCGACAAGCCGCCAGACGCGTTGCAGGAAGCGATGCGCACCGTCCACGCCCGATTCGGTCCATTCGATGTCGCGCTCGGGCGGCGTGTCCGACAGCATGAACCAGCGCGCGGTGTCGGCCCCGTAAGCCGCGATGATGGTGTCGGGGTCGACCACGTTCTTCTTCGATTTCGACATCGACTCGACGGCGCCGATGGTGATGGGCTCGCCCGTCTTGGCGTGCACCGGCTTGCCGTCTTTGCGACTCACCTCCTCCGGCAGCAGCCATTTTCCATGTACGTCCTTGTAGGTCTCGTGCGTGACCATGCCTTGCGTGAAGAGGCCGCGGAACGGCTCGTCGATGGCGACGTGTCCGCATCTGTGCATGGCGCGGGTGAAGAAGCGCGCGGAGAGGAGATGCAGAATCGCGTGCTCGACGCCGCCGATATATTGATCGACCGGAAGCCAGTGACCGACAGCGTTGCTGTCGGTCGGCTCGCCCGATCTCGGCGAGCAGAAGCGCGCGAAGTACCAGGACGAGTCCACGAAGGTGTCCATGGTGTCGGTCTCGCGCGTCGCCTTGCCGCCGCATTGGGGACAACTGACATGCTTCCAGGTCGGATGATGGTCGAGCGGATTGCCCGGCCTGTCGAAGCTCACATCGTCGGGCAGCTTCACCGGGAGATCCTGCTCGGGCACCGGCACGATGCCGCACACCTCGCAATGGATCATGGGGATCGGGCAGCCCCAATAACGCTGCCGCGAGATGCCCCAGTCGCGCAAGCGATACTGAATCTTCCGCGTCGCGACCG
>JALHTP010000057.1 GCA_022865725.1 Methyloceanibacter sp.
AAGCCGTGGGTGGGCAGGCCACCGCTCACCATGGCTCAGCTGCCGAAGGAATGCGGCACGGTGCTGACCTCGGGCGGCTTCGAGCCGCCGGTTCCGGGGCAAGACGGCACCATGCCCGTGGCGCTCAATGCCGAGACGAAGGACGCAGGGCCCCCGATCCCGACGCTCACCGCCGTTCAGCTAAAGGCGCTGACCGGAGGCGCCGCCGACGCCGGCGGCATGGCGCTTCCCGACCGGAATCCCCTGCGTTGAGACTTCACGCGCGTACTTCTATCGGGCAGTATCCCCAACCATGCAGGAGCGCCGCCAGGAGCCGATATCGTCGCAGCGGAACGTCTATGGCGAGCCGCTGAAAAGCTGCTCCGACCGGCCGCTGACCGGCTTCTTCCGCACCGGCTGCTGTCACACGGGGCCCGAGGATGTCGGGCAGCATACGGTCTGCATCGAGGTGACGGCGGAGTTCCTCGCCTTCTCCAAGGCGCGCGGCAACGATCTGTCGACGCCGCAACCCGATTTCGACTTTCCGGGGCTCAAGCCCGGCGACCGCTGGTGCCTGTGCGCCGCGCGCTGGCGCGAAGCGTTCGAAGCGGGCAGCCCCCCGCACGTCATTCTTGGCGCGACCCACGAGGCGACGCTCGAGATCGTCGAGCTCAAGGATTTGAAACGCTACGCCATCGATCTCGCCTGAGTCGCGGCCCGCGCTCAAGTAGCGCGAAGCGCGGTAGCGCAAATCAAAGACTAATGGCAGCATGGCGGGATGGCGAAGACGAAGCAGCCTGCCGAGACCACGAAGTCCGAGACGCCCGCGCAGGCGCGCGCGCGCAAGAAGCGGCAGATCTTTGCCGAGGGCCACAAGCGGAAATTCCTGGTGGTCGTCGACGAGACGCCTGAATGCGAGAGCGCGCTCGCCTTTGCCGCAAGCCGGGCGCTGCGCACGCAAGGCCAGCTCGCGCTGCTCTACGTCATCGAGCCCGACGTCGATTTCCAGTGGCTGGGCGTCGAGGACGTGGCGCGCGAGGAAGGGCACAACAAAGCCAAGGCCGTGTTCCGCCTGTTCGGGCGGAAGCTGAAAGCCATGGGCTTCGAGGACATCGTGCCCGAAGAGATCGTGCGCGAAGGGATGAAGGCCGAGGAGATCACCAAGCTGATCGAGGACGACGAGGATATCGGCGTGCTCGTGCTCGGCGCCTCGAAGGACCCTTCGGGCCCGGGCCCGCTCGTCACGACGCTTGCCGGCGGCAGGCTGGTCGGCACCTTCCCGGTGCCGATCACGGTGGTGCCGGGCCATCTCGCCATCGAGGAAATCCTGGCGCTCGCCTAGCGCCCCACTCCGGAAGGTTGAGCCGCCGGTAACGCCGCCTGTGAGCACTGCGGCGTTAGCGTGCGGTCCCTGTCAGGAAGACAAAACCGGAATAACCACTGCGGATTTCCCGTTCCACGATGCCGATCCGTTCGGTCTTTATGCCGCGGGCATGACGGGCAAACACGCTTTCGATGGACTCGGCGGAAAGACTGAGACAGGGAAACGAGTGATCAGCCACGACGTATCCGGCCGATCGCACGAGGAAGGCCGCTAGCAAAGTTCCACCTGACCTTACGCAACGCGCAAAGGCAGCGCAGGCCGCTTCGAATTCGTCTTGCCGCCCGGTCATCGATTCCGCGCAAAAGAACATGGTGGCGGTGTCCCATGCGCGCTGAGGGAGGTCGAATATCGACCCCTGCCTCACAGCGCTTTTGGCGCGGAGACCCGGCATGGGATCATCCGGTAGAGGATACTCCGGCTGATAGGCCTCGCGCGTCACACCCCAAAAGTGACGCCATTGCGGACGCATCTCGTCGCGCAGCATTTCCGCTTCGAGCCAGGCGACGTTGCTTTCTGCATACTCCCAGACCGTGAGACTTCGGGCTCTCGGCAAGGCGCAGAACAGCGGAATCAGGTTTGGGCCGGTACCTACATCGACCACGTCAAGCTTCGCATCGACTGGAAGCGCGTGTTTCATCGCTTCGACCGCGCATCGGATAACGCGGTCGTCGTCGGCATGCGGCTCGCCGTAATAGTGCTGAAAATAGGCTTCGGAATCGAACCGTGCCCATTGATAGTCGGCATTCCCAGCCTGCGAAGGCGGGGAATCATTTTCAGGCGGTCGGTTCGCTGACACGGCATGCTCCTGGATCATGCGGAGTCTAGATGCCGCGACTCGCGGGCCAACGGCAAATCCGAGTTGGCAGCTTATCCGGTGGAGCCGTGCGGGGCCACCAGCTGCACCGGCATCAGGGAGGGCGAGAGACACTTTGGTTGAAACGTGCTGAGCAGTTCCGCCATTCGGTCTGCGTCGACCGGCTTCGAAAAGTAATATCCCTGCAATTCCGTGCAGCCCAACTTCGTCATGATGACCGCTTCAAATTCCGTCTCGACCCC
>JALHTP010000058.1 GCA_022865725.1 Methyloceanibacter sp.
AGCCGAACCGCGCCGCGGCATGCACCCATGAGGTCGCGACATTATTGGCGTCGCCAATCCAGGCGATTGTGCAGCCCTTGATCGGCCCTTTCAGCTCCTCGAAGGTCATCACGTCGGCCATGACCTGGCAGGGATGCGACCGGCAGGTAAGCCCGTTGATCACCGGCACTGTCGCGTGGGCGGCAAGCTCGGTCAGCGTCTCCTGCGGACCCGTCCGGAGCATGATCGCATCGACATAGCGCGACAAAGCGCGCGCGGTATCGGCGAGCGTCTCGCCCCGGCCGAGCTGCATGTCCTGCGGATTGAGCACGACCGAGCTTCCGCCGAGTTGCTGCATGGCGACCTCGAAGGAGACCCGCGTCCTGGTCGAGGGCTTCTCGAAGATCATGGCGAGCACGGCGCCCTGGCGAGGTCTCAGGCTTTTCGGTACGCTTCCTTTGCGCTTGATCGACGCGGCCATGTCGATGATGGCGCGGAGCGTCTTGCCATCAAGCGCGGCGATATCGAGGAAATGCTTCGGCGATTGCTTGAGGGGCATGGAGATGGAGCCGGCGGGAGGGACGGTTAGGCGTGGGCGAGCGCGCCGCTCTTCAGCGCGACGCAAGCTTCATCGAGAGTGGTCGAGGCGAGCTCGATCTCAGCCTCGCCCACGATCAGCGGTGGCAAGAGACGTACGACATTGTCGCCGGCTTGCACCGTCAGCATCTTCCTGGCGCGCAGCGCCTCGATCAGCGTCTGGTTCGGCACCTTGCATTTCATCCCGAGCATCAGGCCCTGCCCGCGCACCTCCTCGATGATCTCGCCATGCTCGTCCTTGAGCGCGGCGAGACTCTGCTTCAATCTAAGACCCATCTGCGCGACATGATCGAGAAAGCCCTCCTCGAGCACCACATCGAGCACGGCATTGCCGACGGCCATGGCCAGCGGGTTGCCGCCGAAGGTCGAGCCGTGGCTTCCCGCCGTCATGGCGGAGCCGACCGCATCGGTCATGAGGCAGGCGCCGACCGGAAAGCCGCCGCCCAGCCCCTTCGCCGTCGCCATGATATCGGGGGTGATCCCGGCCCATTCGTGCGCGAACAGGCGTCCGGTGCGGCCCATGCCGGTCTGCACCTCGTCGAGCAGAAGCAGAATGCCCTTTTCGTCCGCGAGCGCGCGCAGATCCTGGAGGAAGCGCCAGGAGATCTCGCGCATGCCTCCCTCGCCCATGATCGGCTCGATGAGGATGCCGGCCGTTTCATCGCCGATCGCCGCCTCGACCGCTTCGATGTCGAGGGCCCCAACCTGGTCGAAGCCCTCAACGGGCGGTCCGAAGCCTTCGAGATGCTTGGCCTGGCCGCCGGCGGCTATTGTTGCCAGCGTCCGTCCATGGAAGGCGCCTTCGAAGGTGATGAGCCGGTAGCGCTCGGGCGCGCCGTTCTTGAAGTGGTAGCGGCGGGTGGCCTTGATGGCGCATTCGACCGCTTCCGCGCCGGAATTGGCGAAGAACACCATGTCGGCAAAGGTGGCGGCGCAGAGCCGTGCCGCGAGCCTCTCCTGCTCGGGAATGCGATGCAGATTGGAGACGTGCCAGAGCTTCTTCGCCTGCTCGGTCAGTGCCTTGACCAGATGCGGATGCGCGTGGCCGAGCGCGGTGACGGCCACGCCACTGGCGAAGTCGAGATAGCGCTCGCCGGCACCGGTGAAAAGATAGGCACCTTCCCCGCGCGCGAAGGAAAGCTCGCTGCGGGCATAGGTCGGAAGCAGGGCCGACATGGGATTTCGCTGTCCCTGAAATAAAATTGCCGCCGACCGGCGGCAGCAAGGAATCTCAGAGCATTAGGTCTCCGCTCGGGGCGTGTCAATCAGGGCACATACAGCGCTTATCCCACGGTCGTCCACGCTTCCATGCACTGTCCGATTTGTGTTCTTGCCGGAGAAGTGGCAGAATCCACTTGGTTCCGGTGGACAACGGACAGAACAAGCGTGGCGGACGCTTGCCGTGTTCTGCCGGATATAGTAGCGTATTACCACTCGGCTACAAGATATCGTGGGTGCTGCGTTGCGCCCGGGTGGTCATTTCCCAGCAGTAATTCCGAGTTTTTCAAGCGCCGTCTTTAGGCAGACGGGGGGATTCCGAGTCCAATTCGAGGAGGCCAAACCATGGGCTGGACTGACGAGAGGGTTGAACTGCTGAAGAAACTTTGGGCCGAGGGCTTGAGCGCGAGTCAGATTGCGGGCCGTTTAGGCGGCGTGACTCGCAACGCGGTCATCGGCAAGGTGCATCGTCTTGGTCTCTCGGGGCGGGCCACAAGCTCGCGTTCGTCGAGCCCGAGATCACGGCGGACGCATGTGCCGCGCGCCAATCGGGCGCCGACATTGATGTTCGGAACGCGCGGCAATGTCGCACTCAAGCCCCAATTCGAGACGGAGCTTGATCTCGCGCCGGCGCCGCTCGCGGAGCTCGTCATCCCGCTGCACGAGCGGGCGAGCATCCTTACGCTGAAGGAAGCGATGTGCCGCTGGCCCATCGGCGATCCCGGCGAGCCGGAGTTTCATTTCTGCGGCCGCAAGAAATGCGGGACGTTGCCTTATTGCGACCACCACGCCCGCATGGCCTATCAGCCTGCGCAGGCGCGGCGGCGCGAGAAGCGCTTCGCCACCGGCTAGGCCGGCACGAAAGCATGCGGCAAGAACGACAAGAGGCGCCGTCCGCGGCGCCTCTTTTGCTTTTTAGGCGGTTTCTTCGAGCTTGTCGGAGAAGGCGTAGCCAGCGCCGCGCACGGTGCGCACCGGATCGGTCTCCGGCCCGCGCATCATCGCCTTGCGCAAGCGCCCGATATGCACATCGACCGTGCGCTCGTCGACATAGACGTTGCGCCCCCAGACCCCGTCGAGCAATTGCGCCCGGCTGAACACGCGGCCTGGGCTCTGCATGAGAAACTCGAGCAGACGGAACTCGGTCGGGCCGAGATGCACCTGGCGTCCGTTCCGCGTCACCCGGTGCGATTCCCGGTCGAGCTCGATATCGCCGACGCTCAACACCGAGGCGATCCGCTCGGGGTGGGTACGCCGCAGGATAGCCCGCACCCGCGCCATCAGCTCCGGCAGCGAGAACGGCTTGACCACATAATCGTCGGCGCCGGTGGCCAGGCCCCTGATGCGGTCGTTCTCCTCGCTCCGCGCGGTCAACAGGATGATGGGAATGGTGCGGGAGTCCTTGCCGGTGCGTAAGCGGCGGCAAAGCTCGAGCCCCGAAATCCCCGGCAGCATCCAGTCGAGCACGATCAGGTCCGGCGAGCTCTCGGCGATGGCCATCTCGGCCTCATCGCCGCGATGCACCACGTCGACGGAATAGCCTTCCGCCTCGAGATTGTAGCGAAGGAGAAGCGCCAGAGGCTCCTCGTCCTCCACCACCAAGACCTTGGCTCCCGGGCTCACGACATTCATCTCAAGCATGGGCTACCCCGCCGACCGCTTCAGCGCGACCGGCGTCGTGCTCGTGGTGTCGCCTTTCGGGCGCTGATCGGTGATGGCGGCGCCATGCACCAGGTAATACACGGTCTCCGCGATATTGGTGGCATGGTCGCCGATGCGCTCGATGTTCTTGGCGCCGAACAGGAGATGGGTGCAGAGCCCGATATTGCGCGGGTCCTCCATCATGTAGGTGAGCAGCTCGCGGAACAGCGAGTTGTACATGGCGTCGATCTCTTCGTCCCGGTACCAGACCTTGAGCGCCCGGTCGGCGTCGCGCTCGATGAAGGCGTCGAGCACCTCCTTGAGCTGGCCGAGCGCAAGCTCGCCCATATGCTTCAGGCCGAGCATCAGCTGCTTCGGCTGCTGCTCGCCGACCACGGCGACGGCGCGCTTGGCGATGTTCTTGCCGAGGTCGCCGATGCGCTCCAGATCGCTGGAGATCCTGATCGCCGCCATGATCTGGCGGAGGTCGTAGGCCATAGGCTGGCGGCGGGCGATCATCACCACGGCCTGCTCCTCGATCTCCTTCTCGAGCAGGTCGATCGCCTCGTCCTCGTTGATGGTGGCGGCGGCAAGCTCCGGATCGCGGCGCTCCAGCGCTTCGATCGACTGGCCGAGCACCTGCTCGGCAAGCCCGCCCATCTTGGCGACCTTGTTGTTGAGGAGGGAAAGCTCCTCCTCGTAGGACCTAACGATATGCTCGTGCTGTTTCTCCATTCTATCGGTCTCCTCGCGCGTCACGCCTAGCCGAAGCGGCCGGTAATATAGTCCTGCGTGCGCTGCTGCTTGGGATTGGTGAAGATCCTGGTCGTCTCATCGACCTCAATAAGCTCGCCGAGATACATGAAAGCGGTGAAATCGGAGGTGCGCGCTGCCTGCTGCATGTTGTGGGTAACGATGGCGATCGTGTAGTCCCGCTTCAAGACGTCGATCAGCTCCTCGATCTTGGCGGTGGAGATCGGGTCGAGCGCCGAGCAGGGCTCGTCGAGCAGAATGACCTCCGGCTTGATGGCGATGGTGCGGGCGATGCACAGCCTTTGCTGTTGCCCGCCGGAGAGGCTCAAGCCGCTGGCGTTGAGCTTGTCCTTGGCCTCGTCCCACAGGGCCGCGCGGCGCAGCGCCTCCTCGACGCGGGCGTCGAGATCGGCCTTGGAGAGCTGCTCATAAAGGCGCACGCCGAAGGCGATATTGTCGTAGATCGTCATGGGGAACGGCGTCGGCTTCTGGAACACCATGCCCACCTTGGCGCGCAGCAGATTGAGGTCCTGCTTGGGTCGGAGGATGTTCTCCCCGTCGAGCAGCACCTCTCCTTCCGCCCGCTGATTGGGATAGAGGTCGTAGATGCGGTTGATGATGCGTAACAGAGTCGACTTGCCGCAGCCCGAGGGCCCGATGAACGCCGTCACCTTGTTCTTGTAAAGCTCGACATTGTTGTCGGCCAGCGCGCGGTACGCCCCGTAGTAGAAACTCAGGCGGCGCACCGAGACCTTGGCCTCGAGCGCCGGGGCGTCGACTGGTGCCGGCGCCTGCTCTTTTATGTCAGTGTGGATGGCTAGACTCATGTCAGCACCTTCTTGGAGGTAAGCATGCGCGCGATAATGCTCAAGCCGAGCACGGTAGCGGTGATGAGGAGAGCCCCGGTCCAGGCAAGCTGCTGCCAGTCCTCGTAGGGGCTCAGGGCAAACTGGAAGATGACCACGGGCAAGCTCGCCATGGGCGCGTTCATGTTCCAGCTGAAGAACTGATTGTTGAGCGCCGTGAACAGAAGCGGCGCCGTCTCGCCGGTGATGCGCGCGATGGCGAGCAACACCCCGGTGATGATGCCGGCGCGCGCGGCGCGGTAGGAGATGTGCCGGATCACCAGCCATTGCGGGACGCCAAGGGCCGCCGAGGCTTCACGGAGCGCGGTCGGCACAAGCAGCAGCATGTCTTCGGTGGTGCGCACCACGACCGGGATGACGATGATGGCAAGGGCCACGACGCCGGCCCAGCCCGAGAAGTGCCCCATCCGCGCAACCATGATCTCATAGACGAACAGGCCGATAACGATGGACGGCGCGCTCAAGAGAATATCGTTGATGAAGCGGACGACCATAGTGAGCTTGGAGTAGCGGCCATACTCGGCCATGTAAGTCCCGGCCAACATGCCGAGCGGCGTGCCGAGCAGAACCGCGAGCACGGTGAGCATCAAGCTGCCCATGATCGGATTCAACAGCCCGCCGGCGCCGCCGGGTGGGGGGGTCATCTCGGTGAACACCGAAGGCGAAAGGCCGCCGACGCCCTTCACCACGAGGACCAGCAGGATGAGCACGAGCCAGGTCAGGCCGAAGCCTGCCGCGCCGATCGACAGCGCCGTCGCCAAATGGCTCCGCCATCGCCTGCGGTGATAGCGCGGAGTCGCTGCGATGCCGGCCATCTCACCTTCCCTCCTTTTGCGCCATCCGCATCAGCATGAGCCGTGCTGCGGCGAGCACCACGAAGGTGATCAAGAACAGGATGAGACCAAGCGCCACGAGCGAGGAGGTGTAGAGATCGCCGACGGCCTCGGTAAACTCGTTGGCGATGGAGGCCGAGATGGTCGTGCCCGGGGCGAGGATCGAAGGCACGATGCGGTGCGCGTTGCCGATGACGAAGGTCACCGCCATGGTCTCGCCGAGCGCACGGCCGAGGCCCAGCATGACGCCACCGATGATGCCGACGCGGGTGAAGGGAATCACCACGCGGCGCACGACCTCCCAGCGGGTGCAGCCGATGCCGTAGGCGGCCTCTTTCAGCACCGGCGGAACGGTCTCGAACACTTCGCGGGTGATCGAGGTGATGAAGGGAAGCACCATGATGGCCAGGATGAGACCGGCGGTCAGCATGCCGATGCCGTAAGGCGGACCGGCGAACAGCTGGTTGAGCACAGGGATGTTGGCCAAGGTGTCGATAAAGAACGGCTGCACATGCACCTGGAACCAGGGGGCGAACACGAACAATCCCCAAATGCCGTAAATGATGCTCGGGATGCCCGCCAGGAGCTCGATGGCGGTGCCGATGGTCCGGCGCAGGCCTTGCGGACAAATCTCGGTGAGAAAGATCGCGATGCCGAGGCTGATGGGAACGCCGATCAGCATGGCGATGAAGGAGGTAAGCAGCGTGCCGTAGATCGCCGGCAGCGCGCCGAATTTCTCGGTAACCGGGTTCCAGCTTTCCGAGGTGAAGAAGCTGAAACCAAAGGCCCGCCACGTCGGAAGCGAGCCAAGCACGAGCGAGAGCATGACTCCCGCAAGCAGGACGAGAACGGTGAAAGCTGAAATTTGGGTTATCGACTTGAAAGCGAGATCGCCGAGGTGGAAGCGGCGCAAGGTCTTGGCGCGCCTCCCTTCGTCGTGGACGAGCGTGAGATTTCTCCCCGCGACTGCTGCGCCTGTCATCTCGTCTACCCCTAGCTCAGTCCTGCGCCCTGCGGCGCTTCAAGCGAAACTGCAAGATAGGGGCGGGTCAAGACCCACCCCTATCCGCGCCAAACACGACATTAGTTCATTGCAAACACAGGATTTCCAGCCGCGTCCTTGATGGTCTTCCAATCCTCATGCACGAGCTCGACGACGGTGTCAGGCATGGGGATGTAATCCAGCTCCTCGGCCATCTGATCGCCGTTCTTGTAGGCCCAGTCGAAGAACTTGAGCGCGCCTTTCGACGCCTCGAGGTCGGCCGGGATCTTATGCATCAGGATGAAGGTCGCCGCCGTGATCGGCCAGGAGCCTTCGCCTGCCTGTTCGGTCAGGATCACGCCGAAGCCCGGCACGGACTTCCAATCGGCGCTCGCGGCGGCCGCCTGGAACGCTTTGAGCTCAGGCGCAACCGCCTTGCCATCCTTGTTGATCATGCTGGCAAAGGTCAGCTTGTTCTGCTTGGCATAGGCATATTCGACATAGCCGATCGAGCCCTTGGTCTGAACCACGTTGTTGGCCACGCCTTCGTTGCCCTTGGCGCCGATGCCGACCGGCCATTCGACCGAGGCGTCGGAGCCCACTTTATCCTTCCAAGCGGGGCTCACCTTGTTCAGGTAGTTGGTGAAGTTGAAGGTCGTCCCCGATCCGTCCGAGCGGTGAACGACGGCGATGGCGGTCGCGGGAAGCTTTACGTTGGGATTGAGCTTCTTGATCGCCTCGTCATCCCATTTGGCGACTTCGCCGAGGAAGATCCTGCCGAGCGTCGGTCCGTCGAGGACGATCTCCCCGGGCTTGATGCCTTCGACATTGATGACGGGAACGATGCCGCCCATGACCATGGGGAACTGGACGAGCCCGTTGTCATTGAGATCCTTCTCGCCGAGCGGCTTGTCGGTGGCGCCGAAGGTCACCGTCTTGGCTTCGATCTGCTTGATGCCGCCGCCCGAGCCGATCGACTGATAATTGAGCCCAATGCCAGTCTCTTTCTTGTAGGCATCGGCCCATTTCGCATAGATCGGATAGGGGAAGGTCGCGCCGGCACCCGAAATATCGGCTGCCTGGGCCGTGGTAATGGTGAACGCTGCGGCTAAGCCCGCAGCTGCCGCATAATACATAACCCTCATTTCGCTCTCCCTTAAGGGTGGAGATAAGGTCCTCAAAGGACCACGCGGGCCGGGGACCCTTCCCCGACCGCCGGGCGAGCGTTAGCGCCGGGCAATAACGCTACTATGTCACTTGTGTGACAGATAGGTGACAACCCCGAAACAGACCGAAACGACAGGGGAACGGGCTGTGGACAGTCCCTCCGCCTAGGCTGTGGCGGCAACTTTTTCGGGATGGCCCGGGCAACAGAGCGTTGACGCAACGGCAAACTGTCGTTATCTCGCCCGGCGCCGATGTCACCTGACCTGCATGATCTCCCCAACATTTTGACGGAGGCGTTCGAACGTCCCGACGCCGCCGCTCTGGGAGGTCCACGCCCATCCCACAAGCCGCGGATTCTGATGCTCTACGGGTCGCTCCGCACCCAATCCTTCAGCCGGCTTCTTTGCATGGAGGCAGCCCGTCTGCTGGAAGCTTTCGGAGCGGAAGTTCGGGTTTTCAATCCCTCTGGATTGCCTTTGCCGGACGATGCGCCCGAACAGCATTCAAAAGTTCAGGAGCTGCGTCAATTGTCGTCGTGGTCGGAAGGCCATGTCTGGTGCAGCCCGGAGCGGCATGGGGCGATGACCGGGATCCTGAAGGCCCAGATCGACTGGATACCGCTGGCGCTGGGCGCCGTGCGTCCGACGCAGGGCAAGACTCTTGCGGTCATGCAAGTGAGCGGCGGATCGCAATCCTTCAACGCGGTCAACCAAATGCGCGTGCTCGGGCGATGGATGCGAATGATCGCCATTCCCAATCAGTCTTCGGTTCCCAAAGCGTACGAGCAATTCGACGACGCAGGACGCATGAAGCCGTCTGCGTATTACGATCGTGTCGTTGACGTGATGGAGGAGCTGGTGAAATTCACGCTGCTGACGCGCGGCGCATCGGCATATCTGACGAGCCGCTACAGCGAGCGCAAAGAAGAACTGGAAAAGCAGCAGTCTTTGAGCGTGGACCTCGGCGCCATGTAGCACGCCGGCGAGCCGGCGATCAGCCTGTGGCCGCGCCTTTTTCGGGATGGCTCGCCCGGGCCTCGTTCAGCATGACCGTGAAGGTCGAGCCCTTGCCGGGCTTCGAGGCAATGGCGAGCTCGCCCCTGTGCCGGTTGAGGATGTGCTTGACGATTGCCAAGCCGAGGCCCGTGCCCCCCTTCTCCCGGCTCGACGCCACGTCGACGCGGTAGAAACGCTCGGTCAGCCGCGGCAGATGCTCCGGCGCGATGCCGGGCCCATTGTCGACGATGGCGATGGCGTAGCGTCCCGACTGGCGCCCGAGCGATGGGATGTGCTTCGCGTCGATCCGCACCTGGCCGCCCCTCTCGCCATATTTGAAGGCGTTCTGCACGAGATTCTGCAGCACCTGGACCAGCTCGTCGCGGTCGCCGCGCACGACCGCGGCCCTCGGGAACCGCGCCACCTCGAAGCGGAACCCCATGTCACGTGCCAGCGGATCGAGCGTGTCCTTGGCATGATTGAGAACGTCGTTGAGGTCGACCAGGTCGGACGGCGCGACATGGGCGTTCATCTCGAGCCGGCTCAAGGAGAGCATCGAGTCGATGAGGCGCGTCATGCGCGAGGCCTGCTCGGCCATGATGGGAAGGAAGCGCTCCCGCGCGCCCGTGTCGTCCTTGGCGGTGCCTTGCAGCGTCTCGATGAAGCCGCGCAGCGAAGCGAGCGGCGTCCGGAGCTCGTGGCTCGCATTGGCGATGAAATCGGCGCGCATCTGGTTGATGCGCTCGACCTCGGTGAGGTCGCGTAGCAAGACCAGAATGCTGCCGCCCCGCTCGCTCCCCCGCGCCAGCGGCACGACCGTCGCCGCCATGCGCCGTCCGACCGGAACGCGCTCGGCATAAGTGACCGTGACGGCGCGCCCACGCTCGGGCGCGGCAGAGACGGCATCAAGGAACTCAGGCGTTCTGATGACGGAAGAGATGTGGTTCCCCTCGCGCAAGGAAGCGAACAGGCCGCGCGCCGGAGCGTTGCAGAACAGAACATGCCCCGCCGGGTTGAGCACGATCACGGGGTCGGGCAGTGCATCGGCCATGAGATGCATGGCTGAGGCCGTTCGTGCCGCGGCGGCCGGGCGCTCGAGCGCGCCGGTCAGAGCCTGTTCGGCATCCTGGCGCGGAAGCAGCACCACCGAGACCACGAAACTGGCGAAGCCGATCAGCGCGAAGGCCTTGGAAAGACCGGCGATGAGCACGAGGGAGGCCATGATGACGCCAACGGCGACAATCAGCCAGAGCGCGGCCCTGAGCCGCGCCCCCATCTCCCGGAAGGGCCGCATGACGGCCTGGCCGATGCGCGCCGGAAGACCTGGCTCAAGCGCCCGGG
>JALHTP010000059.1 GCA_022865725.1 Methyloceanibacter sp.
ACCTTCGCCGCCCGCGCCGAAGGCGTCGACATGAGCAACATGGTGGCGAGGCTCGTCGAGCCGCTAGGGTGATCTGAGCTTTGGCCGAGGCGCGGCAGAAAATGCTTCAGCCTTTTTCGGGCGAGGAAGCCGAGGCCCATGGGCTGGCGGCGCGCATGCCTGCGCTCCTCATCGAGTCGCAGCGGGTCGCCCACACCGTCGCCCATGGCACGCATGGTAGGCGCCGCGCAGGGCCGGGCGAGACCTTCTGGCAGTTCCGTCATTTCGACCAGAATGACGCGCGTACCGGCATCGACTGGCGCCGCTCGGCAAGCTCCGACCATCTGTTCGTGCGCGAGCGCGAGTGGGAGGCGGCCCATACGGTCTGGCTCTGGGTCGACCTCTCGGCGTCGATGCGTTTCCGCTCCTCGCTCGCTCCCGTCTCCAAGGAGAACCGCGCCGTCGTGCTTGCGCTTTCGCTGGCCGAGCTTCTCGCGCGCGGCGGCGAGCGCGTGGGTGTCCTTGGCGGGGTGCCTTTCACCGGGCGCGCCGCGGCCCGCCGGGTCGCCGAGGTGCTGATGGGCGATACCGCGGAAGGGAGCCTGCCGCCGAACGCGAAATTGAGCCGCTTCTCCGAATGCCTGCTGTTCAGCGATTTCCTCGAGCCTGTTGCCGCCACGACCGAACGGCTGGAGACAATCGCCGGGCAAGGCGTGCGCGGCCATCTCATCGAGGTGCTCGATCCGGCCGAGGAGACGCTGCCTTACACAGGGCGGACCGAGTTCGCCTCGAGCGAAGGCAGGGATCGGGTGATCGCCGGCCGCGCCGAGACCTTACGCGCGCGCTACCAGGAGCGGCTGAAGCGCCATCGCACCGATCTTATCGAGCTGACGCAGCGGCTCGGCTGGTCGTTCCTTTTGCATCACACCGACCACCCGCCCGAGGAGGCGGTGCTTGCCGTGCATAATCGCCTCGCCGGGCTCGAGCGGGATTATCGCTACCGTCCGCCCAAGCCCGCGCCGGGCAGCGAGACAGAAGCGGGCCGGCAGCCATGATGACCATCGGCATGATCGGCTTCCTCCAGCCTTGGGTGCTGGCGTCGCTTGCAGCGCTTCCCGCGATTTGGTGGCTGCTAAGATTGACCCCGCCCAGCCCGCAGGTCGTGGTGTTCCCGCCGACGCGGCTTCTGAAGGACCTCAAGGCCACCGAGGAGACGCCGGCGCACAGCCCATGGTGGCTGACGGCCTTGCGCATGCTGCTTGCGGCCTTGATCATCTTCGCTCTCGCGCGCCCCGTGCTGAACCCGGACCAACAGAGCTTCTCAGGCTCGGGCCCCCTGCTCCTCGTCATCGACAATGGCTGGGCGTCGGCGGCGCATTGGGCGGAGCGGCGCGAGGCAATCGAGGCTGCAATCGACCGCGCGGGGCGCGACGGCCGCACCATCCTGCTCGCCCCCACCGCATCCGGCCAGCCGGTCAGCGATCCCTTGAGCCCCGATCAGGCGCGCGAGCGCGTGGGGGGGCTTGCCCCTGAGCCTTACGCGCCGGACCGTGCCGCGCTCGCCACTGGGCTCGAGAAACAGCTCGGCGGCAAGACGGATTACAGCGTGCTGTGGCTCTCGGACGGCCTCGACTATGGCGAGGGCGAGGCTTTTGCGGCCACGCTCGCCAAGCTTGCCGGGGCAAGCGGAAGCTTCGCCGTGCTGCGTCCCGAGAAGGACGGCGCCGCGCTCGCCCTTCGCCAGGACACAGGCAATGGCGGCGAGCTTGCAGCCCGCGTCTTGAGCGGCGTCGAAGGCCCACGCTCGGGCGTGGTCAAGGCCGTGACCGGCCGCGGCGAGCCTCTCGGCGAAGCCGCCTTCAGCATCGGCGAAAGCGCGCGCGAGGCTGTCGCCCATTTCGACCTGCCGCTCGAGATCCGCAATCAGGTGGGGCGCATCGAGATCGCGGGCGAGCGGTCGGCGGGCGCCGTGCATCTTCTCGACGCGCGCTCGCAATGGCGCCGCGTCGGCATCGTCTCCGGCGAATCGCGCGAGGCCGCGCAGCCACTGCTCTCGCCTCTCTATTATGTGCAGCGCGCGCTCTCGCCCTATGCCGACGTCATCACGCCAAGCGAGGGTAATGTCGCCAACGCCCTGCACAGCCTTATCGAGCAGAAAGTCTCGACCATCGTGCTGGCCGATATCGGCAAGCTCGTCGCCGGCACGCAGGAGGAGCTCGAAGCCTGGCTCAAATCGGGCGGCGTACTCATTCGCTTCGCCGGACCGCGGCTCGAGCAAGGCGGCGATGAGCTGCTTCCCGTGGCCTTGCGCCGCGGCGGACGCTCGCTCGGCGGCTCGCTCTCCTGGAGCACGCCGCAGCCGCTTGCCCCCTTCGAGGAGAAGAGCCCCTTCCGCGGCCTTGCCGTGCCGCAAGACGTGAAGATCAACCGGCAAGTTCTCGCCGACCCCACCGTGGCGAGTGACGCCGAGGTGTGGGCGACCCTTGCCGACGGCACGCCGCTGGTCACCGCCTCGAAGCAAGGGCAAGGCTTCATCGTGCTGTTCCACGTGACGGCGAACTCGGACTGGTCGAATCTTCCGCTGTCGGGCCTGTTCGTGGAGATGCTCCGCCGCGTCGTGGCGCTTGGTCCGAGCCAGGTCGGGATCGAGACCGGCAAGGACGCCTCGTCGCTCGAAGCCTCGCCTTCCGCTCAGACCCTCGCCTCCTCCTCGGGCGCGCTGCCGCCGCTCCAGACCCTTGACGGCTTCGGCCAGCTGACCTCGCCTCCGCTTCGCGCAGCCCCCATCGCCCCCGACAAGTTCGACAGCCTCGTGCCCGGGCCCGACCATCCGCCCGGCTATTACGGCCCGTCAGGCGCTGCGCGGGCCTTCAACCTCGTCACCGCCAAGACCGTGCTGAAGCCGATGCCGAGCATCGCAGGCGCGAGCGCGGTCAGCGGCTACACCATGAAGAAGCCCATGGCGCTCGAGCCCTGGCTCTATCTCGCGGCGATCGGACTGTTCGTCGCCGACATTCTCGCCATGCTGCTGCTGAGCGGAGGCTTCAGGCTGGGCCGCCGCGCCGCGGCGACAGGCGCCGCCATCCTGCTCGCGCTTGCGCTTCTTCCCGCACCATTCGACCCCGCGAGCGCACAGGAGGCGCCGGCGGCAAATCCTCAGACGACAGCCCCTCAGCCGGCTGCGGCGCCAGCCTCACCCGACGATTTCGCCCTGAAGGCCTCGTTGCAGACCCATCTCGCTTACGTCATCACCGGCGATCCCGAGATCGACCGCACCAGCGAGGAAGGCCTTGCGGGATTGAGCAAGGTCTTGCGCGCGCGCACCGCGCTCGAGCCGGCCGAACCCATGGGCGTCGATATCGACAAGGACGAGCTTGCCTTCTTCCCCATTCTTTATTGGCCCGTGCGCGAGGACGTGCAGCCGCTGTCCGACGCTACGCTCGCCAAGGTCGATGCCTTCATGAAGCAAGGCGGCCTCATCGTCTTCGACACGCGCGACCATGAGACCGGCTTCTCCAGCACGGGCACCCAAGGCAAGGCGCTCAACCGGCTGATCGGCCAGCTCGACATTCCGCCGCTGGAGCCGGTGCCCGAAACCCACGTCCTCACCAAGTCGTTTTACCTGATGCGGAGCTTCCCCGGCCGCTGGGACGGCGGCTCGCTCTGGGTCGAGGCCGAACCGGCCGACGAAGCCGAGCGCAGCGAGCGCTCCCGCCGCACCGATGGCGTGAGCTCGATCGTCATCACCTCCAACGACTTCGCCGGCGCCTGGGCGCTCGACGAGGCGAACCGGCCGATCTATCCGACCGTGCCGGGCGGCGAAGTGCAGCGCGAGATGGCGTTCCGTGCCGGCGTCAACATCGTGATGTACGCGCTCACCGGTAACTACAAGGCCGATCAGGTGCACGTCCCTGCCCTGCTCGAGCGTCTGGGACAATGACGCCATGAGCTGGTCCGTCGAGTTCCTGCCCTTCGTGCCCTGGCCAGTGCTGTGGGCGCTGGCCGCATTGGGCATCGTGCTGCTCGGGCTTCTCTTCTGGCGCTCGCGGCGGGGCGCGATTCTGCGGTTCTCGAGCTACTCGCTGCTGCTGCTCGCCATCGCCAACCCGCATCTGAAGCAAGAGGACCGCGAGCCGCTCAACGACGTGCTCGCCGTCGTGGTCGACGACAGCCAAAGCCAAGCGATCGCCGGCCGCACGGCGCGGACCGCCGAACTGCGCAAGGAATTGGAGGAGCGCCTCAAGGCCTTCCCCAATCTCGATGTGCGCTGGGTGAATTCCGCCTCGACCTCGGCCGACAGCGAGCGCGACGGCACCATGCTCTTCACCGACCTCGCTCAGGCGCTTGCCGACGTGCCGCCCGACCGGCTCGCCGGCGTGGTGATGATCACCGACGGCGAGGTGCATGACGTTCCGGCTTCCGCCGCGGGGCTAGGCTTCAATGCGCCGGTGCATGCGCTGCTCACCGGCAAGCCGGGCGAGTTCGACCGGAGGCTCCAGGTCCTGAGCGCGCCGCGCTTCGGCATCGTCGGCAGCAGCCAGGACATCGAGGTCAAGGTCACCGACACGACCGCCGCGGGGACCGGAGGGCCGGTCAAGCTGACCGTCACTCATCAAGGCCAGCCGCCCGTGCTGCGGAGCGTCCGGCTTGGCGAGACGATCGCGATCCCGGTCAATATCGACCACGCCGGTCCCAACATCGTCGAGATCGAGGCCGAGGGCGCGCCAGGCGAGCTCACCACGGTCAATAATCGTGCCGTGCTCACGGTTGAGGGCGTGCGCGAGAATCTGCGCGTGCTGCTCGTCTCCGGCGAGCCGCATGCCGGCGAGCGCACCTGGCGCAACATGCTGAAATCCGACGCCTCCGTCGACCTCGTGCATTTCACCATTCTCCGGCCGCCGGAGAAGCAGGACGGCACGCCCATCAATCAGCTCTCGCTGATCGCCTTCCCGACGCGCGAGCTGTTCCAGGAGAAGCTCGACCAGTTCGACTTGATCATCTTCGACCGCTACCAGCGGCGCGGCGTTCTACCGCTTCTCTATCTGGAGAATGTCGCCCGTTACGTCGAGAAGGGCGGCGCCGTGCTCGTGTCGGCAGGCGAGGACTACGCCTCCGCACTCAGCCTCTACCGGTCGCCGCTCGGCCAGATTCTCCCCGCCGTGCCCTCGGGCCGCGTGATCGAGGAGCCGTTCAAGCCGGGTCTCACCGAGCTCGGCCAGAAGCATCCCGTGACCAGCGACCTCCCTGGCGCGGGCGGCGATGAGCCTTCGTGGGGGCGCTGGTTCCGCACGGTCGAAGTCGACCCGCGCGACGCCGAGGTGCTCATGAAGGGCGCGCAAGGCAAGCCGCTTCTCGTCATCGGCCAGCGTGGCGAGGGCCGCGTGGCGCTCCTCCTCTCCGACCATGCCTGGCTCTGGGCGCGCGGCTATGAAGGCGGCGGACCTTATACCGATCTGCTGCGCCGGCTCGCTCATTGGCTGATGAAGGAGCCCGACCTCGAAGAGGAGACGCTGAAGGCGACGAGCCGCGGCCAGACGCTGTCCATCGAGCGGCGCTCGATCAAGGACGAGATCGAGCCCGTCACCGTGACCGCGCCCTCCGGCAAGGAGGAGACCGTCACTCTCGACAAGGGCGAGCGCGGCCTGTGGCGCAAGGCCATCACGGCCAGCGAGCAGGGCGTCTATCGCGTGTCCTCGGGCAAGCTCGCCAGCGTGGTCACTGTCGGCAACGCCAATGCGCGCGAGCTGGCGGCCGTGACCGCGACCGATGCGGTGCTCTCCCCTCTGCTTAGCGAGACCGGCGGCGGCAGCTTCTGGCTCGGGCGTGACGACGCGCAAGCGGCGAAGCTGCCCCGCCTCGTGATGCTGCGCGGCGGCCATGTCATGCATGGCGACGACTGGCTCGGTCTGCACAAGCGCGACGCCTATCACGTCAAGGGCGTGCGCCTGTTCCCGCTCTTCACCGGCTTGCTCGCCCTTGGCCTATTGCTCGGCCTCTTGGCGGCCACCTGGTTCCGCGAAGGCCATTAGCGCGTGGTTCGAGGCCGGCCGTCATCCTGAGCTGCGAGGGCGAAGCCCGAGCCTCGAAGGACGGCCGAGCACCTCACCATGACGCGCGTTAGCGGGCGTGGCCCTTCACCTGCCCTACGGCACGCTGCAGCGCGCCGGGGACCAGCTCGACGGCAAGGAGCCGGGCCGGATCGACAGGACCCGGCAGGGTCATCTGGCCTGGCGCGACAGGCTGAAAGCCGAAGCGCCCGTAATAGGGCATGTCGCCGACCAGCAGCACGAGAGAGAAGCCCTCTGAGCGCGCCCGCGCCAATCCTTCCTCGACGAGCGCCCTGCCGAAGCCTTGGCCCTTCTCCGCCGGGTCGACCACCAGCGGCCCGAGCAGGGCGGCGCCCTCCTGGTCCCCAATGCTGATCGCCGTGAAGCGGATGCCTCCCACCAATCTCCCGCCGAGCATGGCGCAGAGGCATAAAACTCCGACCGGCGGAATGCTTTCGCGCACCCGGTAGGCGCTCCGGGCAAAGCGGCCTGGGCCGAAGGCTTGGGCCGAAAGTTCCGACAATATGTGCGCGTCGCCCTCGGTTTCGAGGCGGATGACAAAGCTTGAGGAGGACATGGGGTGGAGGATCCCAGAAGACTGATCGAGAGGGGGAGTCCTCAGCCGCGACGGGGCGCCATAGGCAATTCGGCAAGAGGTGTCGGCGGCGAGGGGCTAGGCGGTCCGCTGTCTAAGCGAGCGAGCGCCCTCGTCGTCGGGGAAGCGTCTTGAGGTCGATCCTCGTCCACATGGCGGCCCTGCATTATCATGGACGGGCAAGCGGGTCTAGCGCCATGCGGGCAATTTGCCTCATGAAGGTTTCAAACTTCCTGAAAGTGCCGAAGTTCACCAAGCGTTTATCGGCTCTCGTTCATAAATTTAGATCTGCTACACTTATCGGTGGCGAGGAGGGGCGGTTGGGGCGCGTCCCTTGATGAGGCATGCGGGGACAAGATCCGATGGCTGACACGGCGCGACTGCTCGTTCTTTATCACTCGTCCTACGGTCATACCGAGACACTGGCTTACGCCGTGGCCCATGGCGCGCGCGCGGTCGAAGGCGTGCAGGTCAGCGTCAAGCGCGTGCCCGAGCTGATGCCGGAGGAGGTCATGCGCGCCACCGGCATGAAGGTCGACCAGCCGGCCCCCCTGGCCGATCCGCAGGAGCTCGCCGATTACGACGGCATCATTTTCGGCACGCCGACCCGCTTCGGCAATATGACCTCGCAGATGCGGAACTTCCTCGACCAGACCGGGCCGCTCTGGGTCGGCGGCGCGCTGATCGGCAAAGTGGGCAGCGTGTTCACCTCGACCTCGACCGGCGGCGGCAACGAGACGACCATCGTCTCCTTCCATTGGACCCTGCTGCATCATGGCATGGTGATCGTCGGCCTGCCCTATTCGGCGCCCGATCTTCCCGACATCAGCGAGGTCAGGGGCGGCTCGCCCTACGGCGCCGGCACCATCGCCGCGCCCGACGGCTCGCGCATGCCCTCGCAAAAGGAGCTCAACCTCGCCAGCTTCCAGGGCCACCACGTCGCCAAGATCACCAAGAAGCTCGCTTAGGCTAGAAGCTCACCAGAGCGCCCTGAGCGGGGCCTTGTCGAAGATCTCGGCGAGCCGCGCCCGCGTTCCGGGATCGATGCGCTCGGGCAAATCCTGCCAGGCGAACATGCGCGCTTCGGCGATCTCGCCAAACTTGAAATACTCCTCCCGCCGCTGCCAGTGGCGCACCACAAACACGGCGATATGGTCGCCGGGGAAGTGTGCGAAATTGGAAAAGACGCCATGCAGCTCGGGCGCGCCCGTCAGCGTCACGCCCACTTCTTCCGCAAGCTCACGGGCCAGCGCGATCGGAAGCGTCTCGCCCCACTCGACGCCGCCGCCCGGGAACCACCAGCCCGGCCGGTAGCCGTGGCGCACGAGAAGCACGCGGCCCTCGGCGTCGATGACCGCCCCTTGCGCGCCGAGCGTCATCCCTCGCCGCATGCGCCAGATCGGGCGAAACATCGCGGTCAGCAAGCGGTTCGGCCTGAGGCGTCCTAGGAAGGTGGGCTTCAGCCTTGCCTCCTCGCGCTGCAACACGTTAAGGGACATCTGTGTTCACCCTCGCCCATCTCTCCGACATCCATTTGAGCCCGATGCCGCGCGCCAGGCGCCGCGAACTTTTGAGCAAGCGCGTGATCGGCTATGTCAATTGGCATCGCGGGCGAAAATACGTGCACCGGCGCGAGATCCTCGACCTCCTCACCCGCGACATCGTCGAGCAGAAGCCCGACCACATCGCAGTGACCGGCGATCTTGTCAATCTCGGGCTCCCCGAGGAATTCCTGCGCGCGGCGGAATGGCTGCATCATCTAGGGCCGCCCAGCAGGGTGACCGCGATCCCCGGCAACCACGACGCCTATGTGCGGTTGCATCCGGAAGCAGGAACACGGCATTGGCGCCCTTATATGCAAGCGAACGCGGCCGGCGAGCTGCTGTTTCCGACGCCGCCGGCATGCTTCCCCTTCGTGCGCCGCTTCGGCGATGTGGCGCTCGTCGCGCTGTCCTCGGCCATCCCGACCATGCCGTTCATCGCGGCGGGAGAGATCGGAACGGCGCAGCGGCAGTTCCTGGCGACCGCCCTCGACAGACTGAAACAGGCTGGCCTGTTTCGCGTGGTGCTGATCCACCACCCGCCTTTGCGCGACCAGGCGGGCTGGCACCGCGGGCTGCGCGACGCCGTCGCCTTCACCAAGATTCTGAAGCAGCACGGCGCTGAGCTCGTGCTGCACGGCCATAACCATCTGCAGACGGTGCACGAGCTTCCGACCGCGACCGGGCCTGCCATCGTCGTCGGCGTGCCGTCTGCCTCGGAAGCCGTCGAGGGCCATATCCCCGCCGCGCGCTACAACGAATACTCGATCGCGCGGGATGGCGGCGGCTGGCGGCTGGAGATGGTCGGACGCTCGGTCGCGGCGGCGCCTGAGCATGTCTGGGAAAGCGAGCGCCGCGTGCTCAGGGAACGCTGAGCATCACCGCCACGAACAGCCCCGCCGCGCCGGTGAGAAGGCCGATGGCGAAGGCCGCGATCACCACGCCCATTCCGGTTCGCGAAGGGGCGGGCTCGAGCCCGAGCCGTCCCATGCGGCCTGGCTCGGTCAGCGCCGCCTCGATGCGCTCGCGGCGCACGATCTCATGCGCCATGTAGCGCGTGATGCGGTCGGCGATGCCGGCGATGTTGGTCGAGCTGTAGAGCGTCCGCCTGCCGCTCTCGCTGTTGCGCACGAAGAGATAGGCGCCCGAGGCATCGTCGACGGTCGCGTAGGTGAACAGGTCGATCCACAGGCGTGCCGGGCGGCTCGGCACCAGTACGAGATTGAAGCGGTCGTCATGCGCCGGCAGCTCGGCAAACACGGCTTCGAGCTCGGCCTTGAGAAGGTCGAGCCGCGCGATCTCGCCGTCGCGCCTGTCGGCGGAGACATCGAGCCGCTCCGCCTCTTCGAGGCGCGCCTTGCGGATGGCTTCGCGCAACGATCGCGAGGCGGCAGGCCGTGCAATGGCTTTGGCGCTTTCTTCCATCCCCGTAGCCCCTTGGCTTTTGGGCTAGCATAGCCCTGCAAGAGGCGGAAATGCGACCGAAATTCACTGCCGCAATTCAAGGATTCCCCGGCCCGCCAGCCTATTTCGCGGCGAGCACGACGGAGGCGCGGGCGTCGTCGAACCATTTGTCGACGGCCGTGTCGATATTGGCCTCAAGCCCCGATTTCCAGGTGGCGATGGTAGCGTCGAGCGCCTCCTCGTTCGCCGCCACGAAGCTGTCGCGGTTGAACGCCTCGTTGGCCGCGTTCGACAGATAATCGACCGCCGCGCCGATGGCGACGCCGATCGCGGCGCCAACCACCTGTCCGCCCATGGGCTGGACCACCGTGCCGGCGATTGCTCCCTGCTGGGCGAAGGCAAGCCGCGTCCCAAGCGACGTGGCGACCCGGCGCGACAATTGCCCGAAGCTCTGGGCGATCACGGTGTTGATGGCGGGACCGAGCGCAAGCGCACCCACGGTGCCGCCGGCCGCCGCGGCGCCGACGCCGGCGATCCCATCGAAGGCGCGATCCTCCATGAGGTAGACGGGGGCTTTCCATTTCTGCGCGTCCCAATCGAGCTTGACCTCGGTCATGGGCGTCGCCGACGGAATGTCCTCGAGATGGCTCGTGTGCTTGGCAAGGAACAGCTGGAGCCGCATGTCGCCATTGGCGATGACCCGCCGGTAGCTGTCATGCGCGTGGCGCACGGCCTGTTCGACGCCCTTGGTGATGGTCTCGTCGCGAAGCTCCGGCTTCAGCACCTGGTCGTTATAGTTCTTCAGGAAATAGTCCTTCACGTCGGCCTCGATGGCCTCGTTGAGCGATTCGTATTTGCCCGCCTCGAAGAAGCGGGTGATGGCGGAGCTGATGGTCTCCTTGAGCACGACATAAGAGCGCTTCCACTCGAAGAACCAATCGGCGTAGGACGAGATCGCCGCCTGTTGATCCTGGAAGGCGAGCGCGAAGCTGCGGTCGATATCCTCATGCGCCGCCTGCTTGATGCGCGCGCGTTCCTCGTCGAGCATCAGGATCGTTTCGTTGACGAATTTGTCGGCTTCCGACCGGCTCGCCACCACCTTGTGCAAGGAGCCGTCGACATCCTTGATGACCAGATCGACCGCGTCGGGCGGGAGACTCTTGTCGCCGAAGAAGATGTCGAGGACGCTGTTGTCGGCGTGCACCGGGGCAGTGTGGTCGAGATGCCGCTGATAGCTCCGGTAGAAGGTCGTGCCGAGCGAGACGATCGCATAGACGCAAAGCACGATTCCGATCGCAATGCCGATGGGCCTCAGCAGCATGCCGAGCGCGCTCGGACGCACCACGGTCTCGCGTCCGCGGCGCTCGACTCTCCGACCCCGCCGCTTGGCGGGGGGGCGGATCATCGTGGCGATGGCGTCTTCCGGATGGGCGACAAGGGCGCCGCTTTGGGATTTGGGCATTTCGTCCAGCATGCTTCAACACCTCGGAGCCTATTTCACCGCTCCCAGCGCCCCGTGCCAATATAGGGCTTGTTGACCGGGGTTGTAAGCCTTGCCGCCGAGGCGGCGAGGCATGCCGGCGGTTGAGGCCCCCTACACCTGCGCGTGGGAGATCTCGGCGACGATGATCGACGCGCCATGGTGGATCACGACAAACAGCAGAATGGCGACCGCAATGTTGACCGCCATGTTGAGCCAATGCGCAAGCCGCCTGTCCTCCATGAAGCCGAACAGGTTGAGGTACCATTGGTCGGCATAAGAGAGGCAATAGAAGAAGATCACAATCAGCGCGAACTCGTGGAGATAGAACAGGACCGCGCTGCCCGACTTCTCGTAGAAATATTTCAAGCCTCCGACCAGGACGAAATTGCGCAACAGGTCGAAGAACCACTGCGAGAAATTGCGTACCAATTGCCAGAGCGCAATTTCCCCCTCGCGCTGCTGAAGGAGCTGGTTCCGGTAGCGGGTGAAATCCACGGGGATTCAGCTCACAGCGCGTCGGCGCCCATCTCGCCGGTGCGCACGCGCATCGCCCCTTCGAGCGGAAGCACGAACACCTTGCCGTCGCCGATGCGCCCCGTTCGCGCGGCGTTGCCGACCGCCTCGACCACGCTGTCGGCGATCGAGGCACTGACGGCGATCTCGAGCTTCACCTTGGGCACGAATTGCATGACGTATTCGGCGCCGCGGTAAATCTCGGTCTGCCCCTTCTGCCGCCCGAAGCCGCGCACCTCGCTCACCGTCAAGCCTTGCACGCCGATGCCGGCCAGGGCCTCGCGCACGGCATCGAGCCGGTGCGGCTGAATCACTGCGATGATGTATTTCATGTCGCTCGTCCCCGATCACATGTTGTAGCCGCGTTCGCCGTGGAGCCTGAGGTCGAGGCCCTGTTCCTCGGTCTCAGCGCTGACTCGCAATCCTGTGACCGCATGGACGACCTTGACGATGACGAAGCTTACCAGGAGCGACCATAGCAAAGTGGCGGCGATCCCAGTGAGTTGAATTACGGCCTGTCCACTCATGCTGCGGCCCTCCGCGAGCCCTACCCCGCCCAGCGCCGCGTCGGCGAAGAACGCGGTGAGCAGAATGCCGGTCGCCCCGCCCATGCCGTGGACGGCGAACACGTCGAGTGAATCGTCGATCCTGAAACGCCGTTTCACCACGCCGACCATCACATAGCAGATGGCGCCCCCGGCAATGCCGATGATGAGCGCCGCGCCCGGACCCACATAGCCGGAAGCCGGCGTGATGGAGGCAAGCCCGGCAACCGCCCCGGTGACGGCGCCGATCATGCTCGGCTTGCCGAACTTCACCCATTCGATGAGGATCCAGACGAGTGCGGCTGTCGCCGCCGAGATATGCGTCACGGTCATGGCCATGCCGGCATCGGCGCCGGCCTTCAGCGCGCTGCCGGCGTTGAAGCCGAACCATCCGACCCACAGCATGCAAGCTCCCGCCATGGTCATCCAGGGTGCGTGCGGCGGCTTCACATCGTCGGGGAAGCCCGTGCGCGAGCCGAGCATGATGGCAAGCACCAGCGCCGAGATGCCGGCGGTGAGATGCACCACGAGGCCGCCGGCGAAATCGAGCACGCCCCTCTGCGCGAGCCAGCCCCCGCCCCAGATCCAATGGGCCACCGGAACATAGACGAGGAACAGCCAGAGCAGACTGAACAGAAGCACGGCGCCGAAACGCATGCGCTCGACAAAGGCGCCGATCATGAGCGCTGGCGTGATGATGGCAAAGGTCATCTGAAACATAAAGAACACGGTCTCCGGCAGCGTCGTGTTCGGGGCCACGGCGTCGCGCGGCACCCCGAGCAGGAGCGCCTTGTGCAAGTCGCCGATAAAGGCGCCGGTGCCGTTGAACGCGAGGCTATAGCCGCCAGCGAGCCACGCCACCGAGACGAGACAGGCGATGGCGAAGCATTGCATCAAGACCGAGAGCAGATTCTCGGCGCGCACCAGCCCGCCATAAAACAGAGCGAGCCCCGGCAAGGTCATGAACAGAACCAGCGCCGTGGCGGTGATAAGCCAGGCGGTATTCCCCGCATCGATCATTGATGTCCCCCCCAGACGCTTCTGCACGAAATCGTGCTTTTGCCTAAAATCCTAGCATGAGACGAAGGGCTGAGGCAGGGGCGCTTGCCTATTTCCAGCTCAATTGCCCACAGATACGGCGGTAGCGGGAGATGCAACCACACTCCAAAGGGGAGGCATGGTATAGTGCCCGCATGAGCAAGGCTTTCACCAAGGAAGCCGAAGGCGGCGAGGTCTATGACGACCTGCCCGACCGCCCGGTTTCCCCGCATAATTACGTCACCGCCAAGGGGCTCGAGCTGATCGAGGCCGAGCTCGCACGCCTGCATCGCGAGCATGCCGCGGCACAAGACGCCGACGACAGGCCGCGCCTTGCCAAGATCAACCGGGACTTGCGTTATTGGACCTCGCGCCGGGCGACCGCGCAGGTGATCGAACCTCCGCGCGACGCCGCCGAAGTGCATTTCGGCTCGACGGTGACGATCGCGCGCGATGACGGCCGGCGCCAGACCTACCGCATCGTCGGCGAGGACGAGGCGGACCCTTCGCTGGGCACGCTGTCTTACGTGTCGCCCGTGGCGCAGGCGCTAATGGGCAAGCAAGTCGGCGACACGGTCCAGGCCGGCACCGCGGAAGCCGAGATCCTCGGGATCGTTTAGCTGCGCGTCGTGGGCTTGGTCGGTTTTTCCAGCATGAGCTTGCCCTGTCTTTGCACCAAGGCCTTGGCCCTGTTGGCAAGAAGCGAAAGCACCCAGGGAAGCTGCACCTCGAGCCGCACATGATCGTCGGCAACGTCCACCGTGCCGGTCGTGGTCTGCCCGAGCAGGCTCGCGCGGAAGTCGAGATGATCGCCCGCCCATTCGTCCTTCAGCACCATGAATTTCTCGCCAAAAGTCGAGCGCACATTGCCGAAGCCGGCTTTCAGACGCCGCGCGGCTTCCTGCTTGCCGAGCTTGTGGGGGATGGTGACGACGACCGGTTGGGACATCTTGACGGGACCCTCTCCTCGTGACGGCGCTGACGCCTCCCCTCATGTAGGGAGCCCGCGCCCGAGGTCCAGAGTCTCGCGTAAAGATACCAATGGGCGCAAGAGCTTAACGCCCTTGCGCCCATCGTCTACGCTCTCGCCTGCGAACTCCGCTTTAGCCCACCGGATTGGCCAGCGGGTCGCCGATCTCGGCAAACGCCCAGACTTGCGCGTCCGCCGTGGCGTCGCAGAGGATGAGGCCGTTGGCAGCTTCGATGAAAAAATAATAGCCGGGGACCCAATCCCCATCGAGGCCATCGGGCCCTGCGCCGAGGACCTTGCCGGGACCATCGGAGAGATAGGCTTGGCAGGCGCTCTCAGCCACATCGATCGGATCCTTCTTGGGAATCGCGGCCTCGCCTTCATTCGTCGCCGGTTCGATGTTGACGAGATTGGCGCCAGCACCCTCCAGGAGGTCGCCGATCATCTTGGTGTAGGCCAAGACATGCCCCTCGGCATTGGCGTTGCAGAGCCAAAGATTGGCGTCGGCATCGGTGAGCCACACAAGGCTCCCGCCGCGGCCATCGTCGGTGGCCGCCACGAAATTTGCGGGTTGCGAGGCGTTGGCCGTCGTGCAGGCCTTGACCGCCGACGCATGGAGATCGCTCTCGGCCGAGGCTGGAACGCTGAGGCTCGCGGCAAGGGCGAGCACGGCGGCCCCCGCGCCAAGCGAGAAATAGGTGAACTTCATGATGTCGCTTCCTTTTGACGCCTCTAAAGGCAGGATTGCCTTCGAGGCCTGAAGCGTCAGATGGAGCGGCAGGTCGCTGCCCTGTGTGAGCCTGCTCACAAAGACCTGGCCTGGAAGCGCGAAGACTTGGCCTGGAAGCGCGGCCTAGGGTTTGTCCTCTTTCTTATCGACATGGCCGAGGTCGCGCTCGGGCGCGATGTCATCCCGCACCATCTGCTTCAGCTCCTTGATCTCGGGGAAACGCCCCTGCTCGCTGCGCGACCAGATGAGCTTGCCGTCGATCCTGACCTCGAACACGCCGCCCGTGTCGTCGGGAATGAGCGTGACCGAGCCGATCTCCTCGGCGAAGGTGGAGAGGAGCTCCTGCTCCATCCAAGCAGCCCTGAGCAGCCAGTTGCAGAGCCGGCAATAGGTGATGGCGATGTTGGGTCCGGGCGGAATGGCTGAATGCTCCGGCAAAAAAGTTGTGCGGAAGGCGTCCCGCCAATCTAATCCGCGGACGCCTTCCGGCTCAAGATTTCTTCAGCCCTATCAAGGTGTGAGCGGCGAGCCCCGCCGCGGGCGCCGTCGGTCGCCCTCTTGTCATCACGCTGTAATCGCAATCTTGGCTTGTTCTAAGCGGCAAACTGCGGGAAAGAGAGGTCCTATGCGATTCGGAATCCCTCACACTCCCGCCCTTCGCCTCGCGGCCGTCATGGCGTTGACGGCGATTTTCATGTCCGCCCCCTTGCCTGCCACCCAGGCCGCCGGCAATCCTTTCGACACTCTTCTCGGCTCCTGGCGGGGAAGCGGGCAAATTCTGCTCAGCGACGGCCGGACCGAGCGTCTCAAATGCAACGCCTACTACACAGGCGGCGGGACGCAGCTCAGCATGGCCATCCGCTGCCAGAGCGAGACCTCCAATGTTGAGATCAGGAGCAAGCTCAGCCAAAGCGGCGGCCGCATCACCGGCACCTGGGAAGAGCGCACCTTCAATGCCGAAGGAACCGCCACCGGACAGGCCACAAGCGACAGGATCAGCCTCCAGATCAGCGGCGGCGTGACGGGGAGCATGCTCGTCTCTTACAGTGGCTCGCGCCAAAGCGTCGCGATTTCGACGCAAGGAATTGCTCTGAAAAGCGTGACGATCGACCTCACCCGAAGCTAGTCGCCAATTCTCAGGTTGGCGTATTGGCCGCGCCTGAGGCAAATTCCCTTGGCAGAGCCTGCAACCGGGCCGGAGGAGCCATGTCCATGGCTGAGTCTTTGCTCACAGCTGAATTGAAAGGCGAGCGGCTCGAGCTTGCCGCTAGCGGTTCGTGGACCGCCTCGCATGCAAGCGAGCTTGAGGGCCTCGTCGATCGCGTGTCCGGCGAGACGCCGAACGCCAAGAATGTCTCGATCGACATGGCGGGGGTGCGCGAGTTCGACACCTTCGGCGCCTGGCTGCTGGAGCGCCTCACCCGCGCCTGGAGCTCGACCGGACGCGAGACGGTGATCGTCGGGCTCCCGCAGCATGACCGCAGCCTGCTCGAGGAGATGCACGGCGTCAATCGCGTGCCGGCTGAACCGCCCGCCCGCGAGAGCAAAGTCGTCGGCGCGCTGGCCTCGGTGGGTCGGGCCGGCGCCGGGCTTGGCCGCGACCTGGTGCTGTTCGCCGACATGCTCGGCGCGGTCGGCGTCGCCACCGCGCGCGTCCTGGTGCGCCCGCGTGAATTCAGGTTCACCTCGACCGTCAACCAGCTCGACCGCGTTGCCTGGCAGGCCGTCCCCATCATTCTCCTCATCACCTTTTTGATCGGGGGCATCATCGCCCAGCAAGGCATTTTCCATTTCCGCAAATTCGGCGCCGAGCTTTATTCCGTCGACCTTGTCGCCATCCTGGTCTTGCGCGAGATCGGCGTCTTGATCGTGGCCATCATGGTCGCGGGCCGCTCGGGCAGCTCCTATACCGCCGAGCTCGGCTCCATGAAGATGCGCGAGGAGATCGACGCGCTTCGCACCATGGGCTTCGATCCCGTCGAGGTTCTCATCCTGCCGCGCATCATCGTTCTCATCATCGCCCTTCCGGTGCTCACCTTCCTCGGCTCCATGTCGGCGCTGTACGGCGGCGGCCTGGTGGCCTGGCTCTATGGCGGCATGAGCCCCGACATCTATATCTCGCGCCTGACGGAGGCGATCTCGCTCACCCATTTCAAGGTGGGAATGCTGAAGGCGCCCTTCATGGGGCTCGTCATCGGCATCGTGGCCTGCGCCGAGGGGCTCAAGGTGAAGGGCAGCGCCGAGTCGCTCGGGCTCCAGACCACGGCCTCAGTGGTCGAGTCGATCTTCCTGGTGATCGTTCTCGACGGCATGTTCGCCATTTTCTTTGCCTCGATCGGGATGTGACGAAGATGCCGCAAGAGGCCGTGATCAAGGTGCACGACCTCGTCGTCGGCTTCGGCGACCAGATCGTGCTCGACCATCTGTCGCTCGACGTGAGGGGCGGCGAAATCCTCGGCGTGGTCGGCGCCTCAGGCGCCGGCAAGTCGGTCCTGTTGCGCACCATTATCGGCCTCTTGCCGAGACTCCAGGGCTCCATCGAGGTGCTGGGCATCGACCTGCAGAAAGCCAACGAGGCGGAGCGGCGCGCGCTCGAGCGCCGTTGGGGCGTGCTCTTCCAGCAAGGCGCGCTGTTCTCCTCGCTGACCGTGCGCGAGAACGTGCAGTTCCCGATGCGCGAGAATCTCGACCTCTCGCCAAGGCTGATGGACGAGATGGCGCTGGCCAAGCTCGAAATGGTGGGTCTCACGCGCGACGACGTGAACAAATATCCCGCGGAGCTTTCCGGCGGCATGACCAAGCGCGTGGCGCTCGCCCGGGCTCTGGCGCTCGATCCCGAGATCGTCTTTCTCGATGAGCCGACCTCCGGGCTCGATCCGATCTCCGCCGGCGATTTCGACGAGCTGATCCGCACCCTGCAACAGACGCTGGGGCTGACCGTGTTCATGGTGACGCACGACTTGGAGAGCCTCTATACCGCTTGCGACCGCATAGCGGCGCTGGCCGACGGCAAGGTCGTGGCCGAGGGCCCCATTGCCGCGATGCTCGAATGCACCCATCCCTGGGTGAAGACCTATTTCCAAGGCAAACGCGGCGCGAT
>JALHTP010000060.1 GCA_022865725.1 Methyloceanibacter sp.
CCGAAAACCAACCGATGGAATTGCGATGGGTGGGCGTGGTCGTTTATGTCGAAAATATTGCACTCCAAAATCAATTTGTTCACGACGTCGGTATGGCCCCCTTCGAACAGCGCAGTATTTAGGGATATACCCGTAAGCACCGAGTTATACCAACGGCTTTGACGGCTGACTCTTGGTGGGATTCCCGCCCGGGTGGATCTGTGATTCTTTGGCGCGGGGAGGATTCGCGCCATGGGATCAGCGGTGAAGATGCGGACGGACTATTCGGCGGCGGAGCTTCGCCGGCTGGCCAAGGCCTCGAAGGACGCCAACCAGAGCCGGCGGCTTCTGTCGCTGGCGGCGGTCAGGGAGGGGAGGAGCCGTGAGGAGGCCGCGAAGATCGGCGGCATGGACCGGCAGACGCTCAGGGATTGGGTGCACCGGTTCAATGCGTCGGGGCCCGAGGGCCTCAAGGACGCCTGGTGGAGCGGACCTGCGCCTCGGCTGTCGCCAGCGCAAAAGGCGGAATTGGCCGAGATCGTGGAAACGGGGCCGGATCCGGCCGTTGACGGCGTGGTGCGCTGGCGGCGCGTTGATCTCCAGAAGGTCATCAAGGCGCGCTTCGGCGTTGCCTACCACGAGCGCTACGTGTCGACGCTCCTGAAGCAGCTCGGCTTCTCCCACATGAGCGCCCGGCCGCGCCATCCGGCGCAGGACGGCGAGACCGTCGAGGCTTACAAAAAAACTTTCCGCGCACGCTGAGCGCGCATCTGGCCGATCTGCCCAAGGGGACGCCAGTCGAGGTCTGGTTCCAGGACGAAGCCAGGATCGGGCAGAAGAACGGCCTCGTGCGGCAATGGGCCAGACGCGGCACGCGGCCCAGACAACCGGCCGACCAGCGCTACGAGAGCGCCTATCTGTTCGGCGCTATCTGCCCGGCGCGCGGAACCGGCGCAGCCCTCGCACTGCCGTTTGCCGACACAGAGGCCATGCAGCTCCACCTCGACGAGATCAGCCGTCGTGTCGCAAAAGGCGCGCACGCCGTGCTGCTGCTCGACCGCGCCGGCTGGCACACGACGGCGAAGCTCGAGGTTCCGAAGAACATCACGCCGATCTTCCTGCCCTCTCGCGCGCCAGAGCTGAACCCGGTCGAGAACGTCTGGCAATATCTGCGCGCCAACTGGCTCTCAAACCGTGTCTTCGACAGCTATGACGCCATCGTCGACGCCGCATGTGAGGCTTGGCAAAAGCTAATCGCTCAACCAGACACGATCACATCGATCGGAATGCGCGACTGGGCCCACGTCGGTCAATCATCATGACCGTTGGTATCAGGCTGCAAACCGCAGCAAGCGGGAGCCGCCTGAAATCTAACTGAGTCAACATGACAGGAGACGATCATGAGCCCTACTCTCACTTCACTCACTATCGCGCTCGCGCTTGCCGTCAGTGTCTCGGCCGCGCAGGCTGAAACCGTTTGGCGCTTTCCGCACAAGGGCGGCGCGCCTTACGCGCTGCAGCTACCCGATCGTCCGAGCGCGACGGTTCGTCAGAAAACGATCGACTTTGGTTCCGTGCGCATGGAGCAGGGGAACGGTCGACGGGTCGTGAGGCCCGATCGTTAAACTCGTGCCGCCACGTGGCGCAGGCGGGCCGACTGTCCCCCGTTGGCCCGTCTCGCCACTGGCATGTGCTCCGTGCGCTCGGCTAGCCGGTGGGCCCATGAACCAACCAACCGGTTCGGAGAAGCGGAACGCCCTGCAAACAAAGCAGACGAGACCGAGACTGGCGGGAGTGACGGGACTCGAACCCGCGACC
>JALHTP010000061.1 GCA_022865725.1 Methyloceanibacter sp.
GGGCTGCCGGCGGTCGAGGCCGCGTGCGCCGAAGCGATCGCTCACAGCGTCCACTCCGCCGACGTCGTCCTCAACATCCTTGCCCGCCAGCGTGATCCTGGCCCGCCGGCCACCATCCTCACGCCGGCGGCGCTGACATTGCGCCATGCGCCGATCGCCGATTGTGCCCGTTATGACAACCTCAGGAGAACCATCTGATGGAACGATCCCAACTCTTCGACCTCATGGGCGAGCTCAAGCTCTACGGCATGAAGGCCGCCTTCGACGAGATCATGGCCATGGCCGTCAAACGCCAGCACGAACCCCAGCGCATCGTCGGCGATCTGCTCAACGCCGAGATCAGCGAGAAGCAGGCGCGCTCGATCAAGTACCAGCTCACCATCGCCAAGCTGCCGCTCGCCAAGGACCTCGACGGCTTCCAGTTCGCGGGCACGCCGATCAACGAGACGTTGGTGCATGACCTCGCCGGCGGCGGCTTCATCGCCCAGCAACGCAACGCCGTGCTGGTCGGTGGCACCGGCACCGGCAAGACCCATCTCGCCATCGCCATCGCCAGAAGCTGCATCCGCGCCGGCGCCCGCGGACGGTTCTACAACGTCGTCGATCTCGTCAACCGGCTCGAGACCGAGACCCGCAACGGACGGCAAGGTCGGATCGCCGATCATCTGACGCGCATGGACTTCATCATCCTCGACGAACTCGGCTATCTACCCTTTGCTCAATCCGGCGGGCAGCTCCTGTTCCACCTCGTCAGCCGGCTCTACGAGCGCACCTCGATCATCGTCACCACCAACCTCGCCTTCGGTGAATGGCCGAGCGTCTTCAGTGATGCCAAAATGACCACCGCGCTGCTCGATCGCCTGACCCACCACTGCGACATCATCGAGACCGGCAACGACAGCTGGCGCTTCAAGAGCCGGGCCGACGATCACACGCAAACCCGCGCTCGCCCCGTCTCCGCAACCCCAACCAGCTCCGACGGGGCGAGCGCTACCGTCCGAGCCCGTCGCTCAAGGGGGTCAAAATTGGACGCCGATCGAGGGTCAAATTTGGAAGCCGATTGACAATGCAACTCCCCCGATGGCTGTCAGAGAAAGATCTAGGTCAGCGGTGGGGCGTGTCGATTTACACGGTGCAGCGGGAGCGCAAGCGGGGCAAACTCAAAGCAAAACAGCTCGGCCGACGTTGGAAATATCGCGAGGACTGGGTGCGTGAGTACGAGGATCGGGAGGACCCCCTATGCGGGACAAGTTTAGGATTGGAAACTTCTTCCTCGATCGCAGGCCCAACAGCCCGAACTGGTGCGTCTGCTGGTTCGATTCCGCAACTCGACAAACTAAGCGTGCATCGCTCGGCACAAGCGATCTTCAAGCGGCCAAAGTCCAGTTCGCTGAGTACGTAACGACGCATGAGGCACTGACTAACGCTAGACCCGACGAAGTGCCGTTGGAGGCGATCTTGATTCGCTACTGGGAAGACCACGCAAAAACGATCCCGAGCGCTGAGCAGGCACGCTTCGCCTTGGCCAAGTGGTCTGATCACTTTAGCGGTGCGATGGTTTCAGAGCTTACGCCGCAAAGGCAAGAGGGGTTTGTCGCTGCCCTGCGAGCCGAGGGGTACAAGCCATCCTATGTATCCCGCGTGCTGTCTGTGGGCCGCGCGGCTCTTAGACGGGCATGGAAGCGAGGCGAGCTGGCGTCGGTGCCTTTCATTGGCGACGTGGAGCGCGATCCTGAGCAAGAGGCTGAGCGGTTCCGCGACCTGAACATGAATGAAGTGGCGAGGCTCCTTGAGGCAGCGGCGGGCATACCTCACCTGATGCGCTTCTGCATGATCAGCTTGAACACCCTCGCGCGCCCCGATGCAGTGCTAGACCTCAGCCCAGCGCAGGTGGACATGAGGCGGCGGCTTATCAAGCTAAACCCCGAAGGACGCAAGCAGACCAAGAAGCACCGGCCAGTGGTCCCAATCTCAGAGA
>JALHTP010000062.1 GCA_022865725.1 Methyloceanibacter sp.
GCCTATGTGGGTAAGAAGCTGAACACGATTCCCGCTTGTACCGTTCACCGCTAGGAGAGCCTCGCGGCTGGGCCAAGACTGACGCGAGAGCAGCCCTGACGCGAGAGAAGAAGAAGCGATTTTTATGAGCGTTCGCCGCCTCGCCGCCGAGCAGCCTGAGGGCTTCGCCTTCACGCCGGAAAATCTTGAATGGGCCAAGGCCCAGATCGAGAAATACCCGGAAGGCCGGCAGGCCTCGGCCGTGCTTCCGCTTCTGTGGCGCGCACAGGAGCAGATGGGCGGCTGGCTGCCGGAACCCGCGCTCCGTTATGTCTCCGACATGCTCGCCATGGCCTATATCCGCGTCTACGAGATCGCGACCTTCTACACCATGTTCAATCTGGCGCCGGTCGGCCGCTATTACGTGCAGGTCTGCGGCACGACGCCGTGCTGGCTCATGGGCGCCGACGGGATCAAGGACACCTGCCGCAAATTGATCGGCGAGCCGGGGCATGTGACGGGAGACGGGCTGTTCTCCTGGACCGAGGTCGAGTGTCTTGGCGCCTGCGTCAACGCACCCATGGCTCAGATCAACAAGGACTATTACGAAGACCTGACGCCTGGGAGCATGAAGCGGATCCTCAAGGAGCTGAAGGCCGGGCGTCACGTCGAGCCTGGTCCTCAAGACGGACGGCAAGCCTCAGCACCCTCAGGCGGGCCGATCGCCCTCACCGATCCCGAGATCTATCGGAACGAGGAGCAGGGCGATGCCACCGCAGCCAAGCCCCCGCTAGGCAAGGGCCGCAAACCAAGGCCGCGCTGATGCTGCAAGACAAAGACCGCATCTTCAAGAATCTCTACGGGCTGCATGACTGGCGGCTCAAGGCTGCGCGGGCGCGCGGCGCTTGGGACGGCACCAAGGCGATGGTCGAGAAGGGCCACGAAGCCATCATCGAGGAGGTGAAGGCCTCTGGCTTGCGCGGGCGCGGCGGGGCGGGCTTCCCCACCGGGCTGAAATGGTCGTTCATGCCGACCAAGTCCGACGGGCGCCCGAATTATCTCGTGGTCAACGCCGATGAGTCGGAGCCCGGCACCTGCAAAGACCGCGACATCATGCGCCACGATCCGCAGCTCCTCATCGAGGGCGCGTTCCTGGCCGGCTTCGCCATGCGGGCGCATGTCTCCTACATCTATATCCGCGGCGAGTTCATCCGCGAGCGCGAGATCCTGCAAGCCGCGATCGACGAGGCCTATGACGCCAAGCTGATCGGCAAGAGCAATTTGAATGGCTGGGACTTCGAGCTCTATCTGCATCATGGCGCAGGCGCCTATATCTGCGGCGAGGAGACGGCGCTGCTGGAAAGCCTCGAAGGCAAGAAGGGCCAGCCGCGCCTCAAACCCCCATTCCCCGCCAATGTCGGGCTTTATGGGGCGCCCACCACCGTCAACAATGTCGAGACCATCGCCGTCGTCCCCGACATTTTGCGCCGGGGCGCCACCTGGTTCTCCTCGCTCGGCCGCCCCAACAACACCGGCACCAAGCTCTTCTGCCTCTCGGGCCATGTGAACAAGCCCTGCAATGTCGAGGAGGAGATGGGCATCCCCTTGCGCGAGCTGATCGATCATTATGCGGGAGGCGTGCGCGGCGGCTGGGATAATCTCCTCGCCGTCATTCCCGGCGGCTCGTCGGTCCCGTGCATCCCGGCCACCCTGTGCATGGATTTGCCGATGGATTTCGACAGCCTGAAAGCGCTGAAGACCGGGCTCGGCACCGCGGCCGTCATCGTCATGGACAAATCGACCGACATCATTCGCGCCATCGCGCGGCTGTCTTATTTCTACAAGCATGAGAGTTGCGGACAATGTACGCCCTGCCGCGAGGGCACCGGCTGGATGTGGCGCGTGCTCGAGCGCATGGCCAAAGGGCAAGCCGAGAAGGCCGAGATCGATATGCTGCTCAGCGTCAGCTATCAAGTCGAGGGTCACACCATCTGCGCGCTCGGCGACGCCGCGGCCTGGCCGGTGCAGGGGCTGATCCGCCATTTCCGCCACGTGATCGAGGCGCGCATCGACGCACAAGCCTTGAAGCCGATCGCGCCGTCGGTTCCCGTGGCAGCCGAGTAGGGACGGCGATGGTCTGGCTCTGGGATAATGCCGTAACGGTCGCCAATGTGGTGATGGCAGCCGCCGCCATCGCCGCCCTGATCTATGCCCATCTGCAAATCGGCGAGAACAAGAGGGCGGAGCACCGCGCCAATGCCAATGAATTGTGGCGGGAGACGCTCCGGCTCGCCTTCGACAATCCAAAGCTTTCCGACCCGACGCTCAAGCTCGCCCAATTCGACTACGAGGAGCGCACCATCGACGGCAGCATCGAGCTGTTCCAGAAATACGAGCTCTATGTGGATACGATCCTCAACGCCAGCGAGGAGATCCTCGAAGTGTCGCCGACGAAGGAATGGGACGCCGCGGTCCGCATCCAGCTCAAGCCGCATCGCGACTATCTGCTTTCGCCCTACTTTCAGAACTCCGGTTACCTTGAACAATATGGGCCAAAGTTCCGGGCGTTTATGCAGCAGGCGCTGAGCGACGCTCGCCACACGCCGCCGCTGCCGAATCTCGCCCGGATAGACGCGCCCAAAAAGAAGGTAAGCAAGCGTGCCTAAGCTCATCATCGACGGCAAAGAGCACGACGTGCCCGACGGCATCACGCTGATCCAGGCCTGCCAGCTTGCCGGCATCGAGATCCCGCGTTTCTGCTATCACGAGCGGCTGTCCATCGCCGGCAATTGCCGCATGTGCCTGGTCGAAATCGCCGGCATGCCGAAGCCCGTCGCCTCCTGCGCCATGGGCGTCAACGATCTCCGGCCCTCGCGCGACGGCACCCCGCCCACCATCATCACCGGCTCCGAGACAGTGAAGAAGGCGCGCGAGGGCGTGCTCGAATTCCTGCTCATCAACCACCCGCTCGACTGCCCGATCTGCGACCAAGGCGGGGAATGCGATCTGCAAGACCAGACCATGGCCTACGGCTTCGACGCGGGCCGTTTCCAGGACAACAAGCGCGCGGTCGAGGACAAATATCTCGGGCCTCTGATCGGCACCTTCATGACGCGCTGTATCCACTGCACGCGCTGCGTGCGCTTCATGAACGAGGTGGCCGGCGTCGATGAGCTGGGCGCCATCGGCCGCGGCGAGGACATGGAGATCAGCACCTATCTCGAGCAGGGCATGCTGTCGAACCTGTCGGGGAACGTCGTCGATCTCTGCCCCGTGGGCGCGCTCACCTCCAAGCCTTACGCCTTCATGGCACGGCCCTGGGAGCTCACCAAGACGCTCTCGATCGACGTCATGGACGCGCTTGGCAGCGCCATCCGCGTCGACGCGCGCGGGCGCGAGGTCATGCGCATCCTGCCGCGCGTAAACGACGCCATCAACGAGGAATGGATCTCCGACAAAGCCCGCCATGTCTGGGACGGCTTGCGCACCCAGCGGCTCGACCGGCCTTACGTCAGGCGGGGCGGCAAGCTGGAGCCGGCAGACTGGGACGAGGCTTTTGGCATCATCGCCGAGAGGCTGAAAGGCCTCGATTGCTCCCGCTTTGCAGCGATCGCGGGCGACCTTGCCGCTGCCGAAGAGATGTTCGCGCTCAAGCTGCTCGCCGAGCAGCTGGGCTCGCCCAATCTCGACTGCCGGCAGGATGGTGCTGCGCTCGATCCTGCGCAGGGGCGCGCCACCTACCTCTTCAACTCCACCATCGCCGGCATCGACCAGGTCGACGCGATCCTCTTGATCGGCACCAATCCGCGCCACGAGGCGCCGGTGCTCAACGCCCGCATCCGCAGGCGCTGGCTTAAGGCGCAAGGAAAGCTCGCCATCGGCCTGATCGGCGAGGATGCGGATCTCACTTACGCCTATGACTATCTCGGCGCCGGGCCGGAGACGCTCGCCAAGATCGCCGACGGCTCGCATCCTTTCCTGAAGAGGCTCGAAGGGGCGGAGCGGCCAATGCTGATCCTGGGCCAGGCCGCCTTTGCCAGGGCCGATGGCGCGGCCGTGCTCGCCCTTGCCGCCAAGGCTGCAATACAAATGGGCGCGATCAAGCCTGCGCTTCCCTGGAACGGCTTCAATGTCCTGCATAATGCAGCCGCGCGCGCCGGGGGTCTCGATCTTGGTTTCGTTCCCACCAAAGGTGGCCTCGACCTGGAGGGTATCCTCGATGCGGCGGGGAAGGGGAAGGTCGAAATCGTCTATCTCCTCGGCGCCGACGAGATCGACATGGAGAGGCTTGGCGACGCCTTCGTCATCTATCAGGGCAGCCACGGCGATGCGGGCGCCCATCGCGCCGACGTCATCCTTCCCGGAGCCGCCTATACCGAAAAAGACGCCATCTACGTCAACACCGAAGGCCGCGCGCAGATGACCGCGCGCGCCGTCTTTCCGCCGGGCGACGCGCGCGAGGACTGGACGATCCTCCGCGCGCTGTCCGGCGTCCTCGGCAAGAAGCTTCCGTTCGACAGCGTGCAGGAGCTTCGCGCCAGGATGTTCGCCGCACACCCGCATCTCGCGCTTCTCGACTTGATCGATCCTGCCGACAGCGCCGCAATCGAGCGTCTCGCTAAGCAGCCCGCCAAACACGGCAAGGAGCGCTTCGGCCACGCGGTCGCGGATTTCTACCTCACCAATCCGATCGCGCGCGCCTCCACCATCATGGCCAATCTGAGTGCACTGCATGCAGGCGCCGGCGACAAGGCGACGGGCACCGATGGCTGAGTTCTGGTCGAGCTATGGCTTGCCGCTGGCGCTGATCGTGGCGCAAAGCGTGGCGCTCCTCGTCACCGTTCTCATCATCGTGGCCTTCCTGCTCTACGCCGACCGCAAGGTCTGGGCCGCGGTGCAGATGCGGCGCGGGCCGAACGTGGTCGGGCCCTGGGGACTGTTTCAGTCTTTCGCCGATCTGCTCAAATTCGTGTTCAAGGAGCCGATCATCCCGGCCGGCGCCAATAAGGGCATCTTTCTCTTGGCGCCGCTGGTCACGGCGGGGCTCGCGCTTTCGGCCTGGGCCGTGATCCCGGTCGCCAAAGGCTGGGAAGTCGCCAACCTCAATGTCGGCATTCTCTTCATCTTCGCCATCTCGAGCCTGCAGGTCTACGGCGTGATCATGGCGGGCTGGGCGTCGAACTCCAAATACGCCTTCCTCTCCGCACTCCGCTCCGCGGCGCAGATGGTCTCTTACGAAGTCTCGATCGGCTTCGTCATCATCACCGTGCTGCTTTGCGCGGGCTCGCTCAATCTCGGGGAGATCGTCGAGGCGCAAGACGGACGCTTCGGGCTGTTCGGCTGGTATTGGCTGCCGCTCTTCCCGATGTTCGTGGTGTTCTTCATCTCCGCGCTGGCCGAGACCAACCGGCCGCCCTTCGATCTGCTCGAGGCGGAGTCGGAGCTCGTCGCGGGCTTCATGGTCGAATACTCGTCCACCCCCTATATGCTGTTCATGCTGGGCGAATATGTCGCCATCGTGCTGATGTGCGGGCTCGGCACGGTGCTGTTTCTGGGCGGCTGGCTGCCCCTGTTTCCCGTCCCGCCCTTCACCTGGATACCAGGCGTGCTATGGTTCATTTTGAAGGTTTGCTTCCTGTTCTTCCTGATCGCCATGGTCAAGGCCATGGTGCCGCGGTACCGCTACGATCAGCTGATGCGGCTCGGCTGGAAGGTTTTCCTGCCCTTGTCATTGGCTGCTGTCGTGATCGTCGCGGCGATCTTGCAACTCTGGCAGCATGCATCCTGAGAGGAGAGCGCGCCTCGTGAAGCGTTGGGCCGAAGCCGCCAAGTCTTTGTTGCTGATAGAATTTCTGTCAGCCTTCTGGCTCGCGCTGAAATATTTCGTGGCGCCCAAGGCGACGCTGAACTACCCCTTCGAGAAGGGACCGCTCTCGCCGCGCTTCCGCGGCGAGCATGCGCTCCGGCGCTATCCGAACGGCGAGGAGCGCTGCATCGCCTGTAAGCTCTGCGAGGCGATCTGCCCGGCCCAGGCCATCACCATCGAGGCGGGACCCCGCCGTAACGACGGCACGCGGCGTACCACCCGCTACGACATCGACATGGTGAAGTGCATCTATTGCGGCTTCTGCCAGGAGGCCTGCCCGGTGGACGCCATTGTGGAAGGGCCGAATTTCGAGTTCGCCACCGAGACCCGCGAGGAGCTTTATTACGACAAAGAGCGGCTGCTCGCGAACGGCGACCGCTGGGAGCGCGAGATCGCCAAGAACCTGGCGCTCGATGCGCCGTACCGGTGAGGGGCCACGCCGGGTAATGCTCTCCGCGCTCTTCTTCTACCTCTTCGCCATCCTGTGCGTGGGCGCGGCCTTCATGGTCATCGCCGTGCGGAATCCCGTGCATGCCGTGCTGTTCCTGATCCTCGCCTTCTTCAACGCCGCAGGGCTGTTCGTGCTGCTCGGCGCCGAGTTCCTGGCGATGATCCTGATCGTGGTCTATGTCGGCGCGGTGCTCGTGCTGTTCCTGTTCGTGGTGATGATGCTCGATGTCGATTTCGCCGAGCTCAAGGCGGGCTTCCTCAAATACCTGCCGGTCGGCGCCGCCATCGGGCTCCTGCTTCTCGTCGAGCTGATCCTGGTATTGGGAGCTTGGGTCACGGCGCCCGAGATCGCCGCCCAAGCCCCGATGCCGCCGGCGTCCGAGATCAGCAACACCGAGGCAATCGGACTGATCCTCTATACGCGCTACGTCTATCTGTTCGAGGCGGCAGGCCTGATCCTGCTGGTCGCCATGATCGGCGCCATCGTGCTCACGCTGCAGCACAAACGCGACGTGCGGCGGCAGTCCGTGGCGGCGCAGATCGGCCGCACGCGCGAGGAGGCCGTCGAGCTGGTCGAGGTCGAATCGGGGAGGGGGCTGTCGTGACCGTCGGACTGTCGCATTACCTCACCGTCGCCGCCGTCCTGTTCACGCTCGGAATTTTCGGCATCTTCCTCAATCGCAAGAACGTGATCGTCATTCTCATGTCGATCGAGCTGATGCTGCTTGCGGTAAACCTCAATCTCGTCGCCTTTTCGGCCTTTCACGGCGATCTCGTCGGGCAAATCTTCGCCATGATCGTGCTGACTGTGGCAGCGGCGGAAGCCGCGATCGGGCTCGCTCTGGTCGTCGTCTATTTCCGCAACCGCGGCACCATCGACGTGGCCGAAATCGATCTTCTCAAGGGCTGAGCCGCAAACCGCGATGTACCAGGCGATCCTCTTCCTCCCTCTCGTCGGCGCCATCTTCGCAGGTCTTTTCGGCCGCTTCGCCGGCCCGCGCCCGTGCGAGGTCATCACCACCACGCTCGTGCTGATCACGGCGCTGCTCTCCTGGCTCGCTTTCTACCAGGTCGCGATCCAGGGGGAGGAACAGCGGATCGAGCTGCTGCGCTTCATCACCTCCGGCGATCTGAAAGCCGTCTGGTCGCTCCGCATCGACACGCTGACCGCCGTGATGCTCGTGGTGGTGACCACGGTCGCAGGCCTCGTGCATCTCTACTCCATCGGCTACATGCAGGAGGACCCGCACCGCCCGCGCTTCTTCGCCTTCCTCTCGCTCTTCACCTTCGCCATGCTGGCGCTCGTCACGGCCGACGATTTCGTCCAGCTCTTCTTCGGCTGGGAGGGCGTGGGGCTCGCGTCTTATCTCCTGATCGGCTTCTGGTATCACAAGCCTTCCGCCAACGCCGCCGCCATCAAGGCCTTTATCGTCAACCGCGTCGGCGATTTCGGCTTCGCCCTCGGCATCTTCGCCATCTTCACCCTGTTCAACTCCGTGCAATACGACACGGTGTTCGCCTCCGCCCCCGACCATGTCGGCGAGACGAAGCAGTTCCTTGCCTGGCGCGTCGATGCGCTGACGCTGATCTGCCTGCTGCTGTTCATGGGCGCCATGGGCAAGTCGGCGCAGTTCCTGCTGCACACCTGGCTTCCCGACGCCATGGAAGGCCCGACGCCGGTCTCGGCGCTGATCCATGCCGCCACCATGGTCACGGCTGGCGTATTCATGGTGGCGCGGCTGTCGCCCCTCTTCGAGCTGGCGCCGATCGCGCTCGGCTTCGTCGCCATCGTCGGCGCCACCACCGCCTTCTTCGCGGCGACCGTGGGCCTGGTGCAAACCGACATCAAGCGCGTGGTCGCCTATTCGACCTGCTCGCAGCTCGGCTACATGTTCGCGGCCGAGGGCGTCGGCGCCTACGGCGCCGGCATGTTCCACCTCTTCACCCACGCCTCCTTCAAGGCGCTTCTGTTCTTAGGCGCCGGCGCGGTGATCCACGCGCTGCATCACGAGCAGGACCTCCGCCGCATGGGGGCGTTGCGCAAGGTGCTGCCCTTCACCTGGGCGATGATGCTGATTGGCACGCTCTCGCTCACGGGCTTCCCCTTCACCGCGGGCTTCGTCTCCAAGGACGCCATCATCGAGGCGACCTACGCCGCGCACTCCTGGGTCGGGAACTACGCCTTCGTGCTCACCCTGATCGCCGCAATGCTCACCTCC
>JALHTP010000063.1 GCA_022865725.1 Methyloceanibacter sp.
AGGCAAAGGCGGTCATCGATGCCGACGAGACCACCCCGATCCTGATCTTCGACGATGCGACGTCCGAGCTTGTCGAAGTGGATTTTCGCGGCCTGCCTGCGGACGTGCTGAGGCGCCTCGGCGCGGCGCCAAGCCGGCCGGACCATGCTGGCGGACAGGCGGACGACGCTCGTCGCGGCCCGGGGCGCCCGAAGCTCGGCGTGGTGGCGCGCGAGGTGACCTTGCTGCCGCGCCATTGGGATTGGCTCAGCCGGCAACCGGGTGGTGCTTCGGTTGCGCTGCGGAAGCTGGTCGAGGAGGCAAGACGCGGCAATGACGGCAAGGACCGCCTTCGCCAGTCGCAAGAGGCGGCTTACCGATTCATGTCGGCGATGGCGGGGAATGAAGCGGGGTTCGAGGAAGCCGCGCGGGCGCTGTTTGCCGGCAACGAGAAGCGTTTCCACCAATTGATCGAAGCTTGGCCTCCGGACATTGGCGATCACGCAAAATTCTTGGCCGCACCCGCTCTCGAGGTCACGGAGCTCGCTGTCCCCAGGCGATGAAGCTTGGATTGCGCAAGCCTGCTTCGGTCTTGCCATAGCGAAGCGTCTCGCCATTTTCGTCGACCACAACGCCGCCCGCGGCCTCCAGCACGGCCTGCCCCGCGGCCGTGTCCCACTCCATGGTGGGCGCAAAGCGCGGATAAACGTCGGCCTCACCCATGGCGAGGGTCACGAATTTGACGGAGGAGCCGACGCCCGACCGCTCGGTGATTTTCAGCTTCGCCAGGAAGGCTTCGGTCACAGGATCGAGATGGGAGAGGCTGACAAGGGCAGTCAGGCCCTCTTTATTTGCGGCGCGGGCGCGCAGCGTGCTGCGGTGGAGCTGACTGAGATCGGCGCCTGAGGCGTTGGCGGGAAGCTCGGCCGCGACCGCCTCGCCCTTGGCAGTCGTCACCGCAAGGAGCGCGCGGGCCGGCGCATAGACGAGCCCGAAGCTCGGGCGCCCATCCTCGATCAGCGCGATATTGACGGTGAAGTCGCTCCGCTTCTGGATGAACTCCTTGGTGCCGTCCAGCGGATCGACGAGAAAGAAACGGGGCGGAACAGCGCCAATCGTCCCGCACGACTCCTCAGATACCACCCGAATGTCGGGCGCGAACCGTGCCAACGCCTCAAGGATGATCGCCTCGGAGTCGTGGTCGGCGCGCGTCACGGGGCTCTGGTCGCTCTTGAGGCTGACCTCGGCGCCCTCATGGAAATGCGCCATGATCGCGGCGCCGGCTCGTGCGGCGGCGTCGGTGAGGAGCGAAGCGGCCCGGGCGAAGTCGAAGCTGCCGGAGCCGGCATGGCTTGCCGGCGCTGTTGTCTGTCGTGGTGCTGACAAGGCAGAATGCTCTCTTGCGAAATTGATTCGTTTCGCGCCCTCGATGCGGCTTTAGGGAGCAGAGGCGCGACCCCCATGTAACAGAAATTCGGGTACGGGCCACGTCATCTCCGCAGGTCGAGCGGAAGCGAAGGAGGAGGCCATGACCGAGCCGACGGCACTCGGCGATCTCGAGCTTGCGGCACTCGTATCGAGCCGCATCTGTCACGACGTGATCAATCCCGTCTCGGCCATCGCCAACGGGCTGGAGATGCTCGCCGAGGAGCCCGATCAGGCCATGCGCGACGCCGCCATGGACCTCATCCGCAAAAGCACGGCGCAAGCCTCGGCCAAGCTCCAATTCGCGCGGCTTGCCTTCGGCGCGGCGGGATCGGCGGGTGCGGAGATTGACCTCCGCGACGCCGAGAAGGTCGCCCGCGAATTCGTCGGCGTGACCGGCAAGCATCAGGTCGCTTGGCAGGGACCGGCCGTGACGCTGCCCAAGAACAAGGTCAAGCTCTTGCTCAACCTGGTGGCGCTCGGGGTGGTTGCGCTGCCGCGCGGGGGAACGGTCAATGTCGAGATTGCCGGCACGCCGCCCGCGGTCAGCTTGGTCGTCCGCGCCAAGGGCGATTCGGCACGGCTTACCGACCAGGTGAGGGGCCTGCTCGCGGGGACGCACGGCGTGGAGGTCGATGCTCATTCGATCCAGCCTTATTACGCGAGGCGCGTAGCGGCGGCGGCCGATATGAGGGTTACGGCCGAGGCCAGCGAGGGGCAGGTCGAGTTCAAGGCGGTCTGATCCTCAGAAACCGCCCCTTTCGAGCGAAATCCTCGCCGTGGTCAACGAAGCGTAAACCAGAGGTCACCCACAATCCCGCCAAAGGCACGGGGCTGCGGCGCGGGCCTTGCGGACGCTCGCCTCAAGGTGAACGATGGACGAGCTTTTATCTGAATTCCTGACCGAAACCAGCGAGGGCCTCGACCAGCTCGACGTGGGGCTGGTGCGCTTCGAGCAGGAGCCCAACAACGCCGAGATGCTCAACACCATCTTCCGGCTGGTCCACACCGTCAAAGGGACCTGCGGTTTTCTCGGCCTGGTGCGGCTGGCCAAGCTCGCGCATGCGGCCGAGACGCTCATGGGCCAATATCGCGACGGCGCGCCGGTCACGGTTGACGGCGTCAGCGTCATTCTCGCCAGCATCGACCGGATCAAGGAGATCTTGGCCGGGCTCGAGCGCGACGGCGCCGAGCCGCTCGGCTCCGACGTCGATCTGATCGGCAGGCTGCAGATGCTGGCGCTGGGTGACCCAAGCCACGCGGCGACCATCGCCTATGGGGGGTTCAGCACCGGCTCTGACGCTGTTGAGGGCGCGCATAGCGGCCCTTCGCCCGTCCACGCCACGCTCGATGAGCTTGAGCGCGCCTGGCGCGCGGCGCCCGGGCCCGATCCGGTGGACCAACCGAGGGCACTTGCGAGCACTGTCGCCGGCGCGATCGAGGCCAATGCGCGCGAGACCCAAGCCCGCACGCAAACCGTCAGGGTCAGCGTCGACACGCTCGAGCATCTGATGACCACGGTGAGCGAGCTTGTGGTCACCCGCAATCAGCTGCTCGATCTCGTGCGCCGCACCGGCGAGAGCGAGTTCAAGTCTCCCCTGCAGCGGCTCTCCACCGTCACCGCCGAGCTGCAGGAGGGCATCATGAAGGCCCGCATGCAGCCGATCGCCAATGCCTGGCAGAAGCTGCCGCGGCTGGTGCGTGAGCTTTCGCTCGAGCTCGACAAGAAGGTCGAGCTCGACATGACCGGAGGCGAGACCGGGCTCGACCGGCAGGTGCTCGAGATGATCAAGGACCCGCTCACCCATATGATCCGTAATTCCGCCGACCATGGGCTCGAGACACCGGCTGAGCGGATCAAGAGCGGCAAGCCGGAGACCGGGCGGATCAGGCTCGGCGCCTATCAGCAAGGCGGCTATATCGTCATCGAGGTGGCCGACGATGGGCGCGGGCTCGACGCGCAGAGGATCCGCGCCAAGGCCATCGAGAATGGCCTGGCAACGGCTGCCGAGCTCGACCGCCTGAGCGACCTGGAGATCTACAAGTTCATCTTCAAGCCCGGCTTCTCCACCGCGCTGACCGTCAGCGGCGTGTCGGGCCGCGGCGTCGGCATGGACGTCGTGCGCACCAATATCGAGCTGATCGGAGGCACCGTCGAGCTCAAGTCGAGCTCGCCCGCGGGCACCATTTTCACCATCAAGATTCCCCTGACGCTGGCGATCATGGCGGCGCTGATCGTCGAGGCCTCGGGCCACCGTTTCGCCATTCCGCAATACAGCGTCACCGAGCTGGTCCGCACCGGCAAGGCCTCGGGGCACGATGTCGAGCTGATCAACGAAACGGCGGTGCTGCGCCTGCGCGACAAGCTGCTGCCGCTGCTCGATCTGGGCCAGCTGCTCGATCTTGAAAGCAGCCGCACGACGCTGGAGTGGGTCGCCAGCAACATTCTCACGGTCGTGGTCATCCAGGTCGGCGCGCGGCTCTTCGGCGTGCTCGTGGATAGCGTGTTCCGCACCGAGGAAATCGTGGTGAAGCCGATGTCGAGCCTGCTGCGCGATGTGGGCATGTTCTCGGGCAACACGATTCTCGGCGACGGCAGCGTCATTATGATTATCGATCCGAACGCGCTCGGCTCGGTGGTCGGCTCGGTCGAGGGCCACGGAGATGCAGCGAGCGCCCTGCCGGCCGCGGAAGCGGCGGTGGAAGACAAGACGGCGCTGCTTCTGTTCCGCGCCGGCTCAACCGCCATGAAGGCGGTGCCGCTTTCGCTCATTACCCGGCTCGAGGAGATCGAGATCGACACCATCGAGCGCTGCAATGGCGAGGATGTCGTGCAGTATCGGGGCGCGTTGATGCCGCTCGTCTATATGCACGAGGGGGCCGCGAAACGCGCCGACGGCGTGCAGCTGGTGCTGGTTTTCACCGAAGGCGGACGCCCCGTCGGCCTCGCCATCGACGAGATCGTGGACATTGTCGAGGAGCGGCTCGACATCGAGCTGAAGACCGATGCGCCGGGCGTGATCGGCGCCGCCATCGTCAAAGGCAAGGCGGCCGAGATCATCGATGTTTCCCACTATCTCGGACGGGGCCTCGGCCACCGGATCGAATCCAAGCAAACAGCAGCTAGCCGGGAGGTCAGGCTGTTGCTCGTCGATGACAGCCAGTTCTTCCGCAACATGCTGGCGCCGCTGCTCAAGGCGAGCGGCTACGACGTCACGCTCGCCGCCTCGGGCGACGAGGTGCTCGCCCTCAAGGACGGCGGCGCCAGCTTCGACCTCATCGTTTCCGATCTCGACATGCCGGGCATGGACGGCATCGCGCTCGCCGAGCGCATCAAGGCCGACCCGAGATGGGAAGGGATTCCGCTGATCGCGCTGTCCTCCCATTCAAGCCCGCGCCTCATCGAGGAAAGCCGGGCTGCCGGGTTCGTGAGCTATGTCGGCAAGTTCGACCGGCAGATGCTGATGGGAACGCTTCAAGACTGTTGCAGGCATTGGGGAGCAGCGGCATGAGGGTCGAGGGTAACGATCTCGATCAGGCGACCGAGGGCTTCGTCACGGTGGTGACCGGCGGCCAGCTGTTCGGCTTGAGGCTCGAGCGGGTGCGGGACGTGTTCGTGCCGCGAGGCTTGTCGCAGGTGCCGCTGGCCCCGCCCGAGGTGGCAGGTCTGCTCAATTTGCGCGGCCGCATCGTCACCGCCATCGATCTTCGCCGCCGCCTCGGCCTGCCGCCGCGTGAGGACGGGGGCGCGCCGGTCGCGGTCGGCATCGAGGAGCGCGGCGAGCTTTATGGGCTTATCGTCGACCGGGTGGGCGATGTGCTCAGACTCAAGCGCTCGAGCTATGAGCCAAATCCAGTCAATCTCGATCAGCGCTGGGCGAAGGTCTGCGCCGGCGTGCACCGGCTCGATCATGGTCTCATGGTCGTGCTCGATGTCGACAAGGTGCTCGATCTCAGTGATCTCGGCGTCGCTGCCTAATTGCCGTCGCGCAAGACGGAAAGCGGAGGAAAGAACGCATGAAACATTGCTTGGTGGTGGATGACAGCGCCGTCATCCGCAAGGTGGCAAGGCGCATCCTGGAGGAGCTCCGTTTCTCGGCTTCGGAGGCCGAGAACGGGCGCGACGCGCTGGACCAATGCCGCATGTCGATGCCCGACGTGGTGCTGCTCGACTGGAACATGCCGGTGATGGACGGCATCGCCTTTCTCGTCGCGCTGCGCAAGGAGCGGGGCGGCAACACGCCTAAGGTGATCTTCTGCACGACCGAGAACGACGTCGAGCACATCACCCGCGCCATTACGGCGGGGGCCAACGAATACATCATGAAGCCCTTCGATCGCGAGATCATCGAAGCCAAGTTTCATGAGGTCGGGCTCATCTAGAGCCTGACATGACAATGCTCAGTGAGGGGGCGAGCATGTATGCCTCGGAAGCCGCTCCCGGACAGCAGACGCTTGCCGATCCGCCGATCAGAGTGATGGTCGTCGACGATTCGGCGGTGGTTCGGGGTCTCGTCTCGCGCTGGATCGAGGAAGAGCCGGGGCTCGAAGTCGTCGCGCGCCACGCCAACGGCAAGCTGGCCGTCGAGGACGTGATGCGCAGCGTTCCCGACATCGTCCTGCTCGACATCGAGATGCCGGTCATGGACGGGCTCGAGGCGTTGCCCCTGCTCCTGCGGGCGCGGCCAGGCATGCGCGTGCTGATGGTATCGACGCTCACCAAGCGCAACGCCGAGATCAGCTTCAAGGCCTTGGCGCTCGGTGCATTGGATTATGTGCCGAAGCCCGATTCCAATCGCGAGATCACCATCGAGCTGGATTTCCACCGCGAGGTGATCCAGAAGATCAAGGCGCTGGGGCCGGCGGGCACACGTCCCGGACGGGGCGAGGGGTCGCATTTCGCCGCGGCGGGGGCTCGCAGCGAGACAAGCCAAGAGCTGCCCGCCTTCCGCCGGCGCCTCTTTTCCTTGGTGCCGCCGCGTGTGATCGCGATCGGAAGCTCGACCGGCGGCCCGCAGGCCTTGGGCAGCCTGCTCGGCCTGCTGTCACCCTCGCTTCCCCGCGTCGCGGTGCTGGTGGCGCAGCATATGCCGCCGATGTTCACCACGGTGCTGGCCGAGCGGTTGGCGCGGGTGACGGGGCGCGACGCCAGAGAAGGCACCGATGGCGAGCGTCTCAGACCCGGCGTGGTCTATGTGGCTCCGGGCGACCATCATATGACGGTGACGCGCCCCGAGGCGCCTTGCCTGCATATTGGCCGCGAGCCGCCCGTGCATTTCTGCCGCCCCGCGGTCGACCCGTTATTCGCCAGCGTCGCCGCCACCTTCGGGCCCGCGGCGCTCGGCATCGTGCTTACCGGCATGGGCCATGACGGCGCGGCTGGCGCTTTCGCCATCGCCGAGGCGGGCGGCAGCGTGATCGCGCAGGACGAAGCCTCGAGCGTGGTGTGGGGCATGCCGGGAGCCGCCGCCGCCGGCGCCTGCGCGGCGGTGCTGCCACCGGCCGAGATCGCCGAGAGCGTGGCCAAGCTGATCAAGGGTGAGCGGCCATGATGGCGCATGAGTTCGGCCTGGTGCGCAGGATGTTGAAGGAGCACTCGGGCCTCAATCTCGGCGAGGACAAGCAGGACCTGCTCGAGGGGAAGCTCAGGCCGCTCTTGAAGGAGTTCGCGCTGCCCTCGCTCTCGCATCTCGTGCTCGCCATGATGAAGGCCGACGCGCACCATTTGCGCTCCCGCGCCGCTCAGGCCGTGACGGTTCAGGAATCCTACTTCTACCGCGACAAGGTGCCGTTCCAATATTTCATCGACGCCATGCTGCCGAAGCTGATGGCGAAGCGGGGGGACAGCCGGCGCATCAGGATCTGGTGCGCCGCGGCAGCGACCGGGCAGGAGCCCTATTCGCTGGCCATGGAGCTTGCCGAGCGGGACGGCAAGCTTGTCGGCTGGACCGTCGAGATCGTGGCTACGGATTTCGTCGAGGATGCCCTGGGCAAGGCGCGCAAAGGGATCTACAGCCAATTCGAGGTGCAAAGGGGCTTGCCTGTCTCGCTGCTCGTCAAATATTTCAACAAGGTCGGAAACGCTTGGGAGATCGGCCCCGATATTCGTGGCAAGGTCGAGTTCCGAACGCATAATCTCCTCGATGACGGCCAGGCGCTTGGGACGTTCGACGTAATCTTCTGCCGGAACGTGCTGATCTAT
>JALHTP010000064.1 GCA_022865725.1 Methyloceanibacter sp.
AAACCGCTTCCTCGCCGACACCAACGATGACCCCAAACCCTTCACCTGGACCGCAAATCCAGACAAAATCATCGCCGCCGTCAAACGCGGGCACCAAGTGTTAGATTCAATCCACTAGCTGCGCTTAGGGGGGGATAGCCTAGTTAAGCTTGCCCTTCAGCGCGTCGATGCCTTGCTTGACGAGCTTGTCGGCGCCCTCGGGCGTCAGCTTCTGGGCGATCACGATTTGCGCCGCCGCTATCGCCGCCTCGGCGGCCGCGGCGCGCACCTCGCGCAAGGCTTCCGTCTCGGCGCGGGCGATCTTGTCCTCGGCGAGCTTCATGCGCCGCTCGAAATGTTCGCTCATGGAGCGGCGCGTCTCAGCGGCGAGGATCTCGGCTTCCTTAGAAGCAAGGCTGATGATCCCTTGCGTTTCCTTGACCGCGTCGCCCTGCTTGCGGCGATAGTCGGCGAGCACCTTCTCGGCCTCTTGGCGCAGGCGCTTCGCGTCCTCCAGTTCCTTGGCGATCGTCGCGGCCCTGGCGTCGAGCGCCGCGGCAAGCTTCTTGTGCACGCCGAGATAGAGCAGACCGCCGACAAAGAGGAAGAAGGATATTGCAACCCAGAATTCCGGCTCGGTGATGAATTCCATGGCCTTAGTCTTTCCGCGCGGTCTCGACCGCCTTCTCGATCTCAGGCCTCGACGGAGCGATGCCGATCAGCTGGCGCACGATGTCCGCCGCCACGTCGGCCGCGACCGAGTTCACCTCGCGCATGGCGGAAGTCTTGGCCGCGGTGATGCGGGCCTCGGCCTCCGCGCCCCGCTTGGCAAGCTCGGCGTCGAGCTTCGCCCGCTCGGCCGCCGTCTCCGCTTTCAGCTTGGCACGGCCTGCCTCGATGATGGCATGCGCCTTCTGCTTCGCCTCGGCGAGCGCCTGCTCGTAAGCGGCGATCGCCTCCTCGGTCTCGTGCCTAAATTTGTCGGCCTGGGCGAGGTTTTTGGCGATGCGGGCGGCACGCGCCTCGATCACCGAGCCGATGCGAGGCAGCGCCACATGCACCATCAGCAGATAGAGGATGCCGAAAGTGATGAGCAGCCAGATGAGCTGGGGGCCCCAGTCGAGCGGATTGAGCTGCGGCATGGTCGGTTCGCGCTTCTCGGCAGTCGGCTTACGGCAGTCCTAGAACACGAAAGTCCTAGAACACGAACAGGATGATCAGCGCCACCACCAGGCCGAACAGGCCGGTGGCTTCGGCGAGAGCGAAGCCGAGCAGGAGATTGGCGAACTGCGACGGCGCTGCCGACGGGTTGCGCAGAGCCCCTTGCAGATAATTGCCGAAGATCGTGCCGATGCCGATGCCGGCGCCGACAAGCGCGATCGAGGCTAACCCTGCGCCGATCAATTTTGCTGCTGATGGATCCATGTCTTCTCTCCTTTGGAACGATATGGCTGACGGTCGCTGCGGCTAATGATGCATGTGGAGCGCGTCGTTGAGATAGATGCAGGTCAGGATGGCGAACACATAGGCCTGGAGGAACGCCACCAGGATCTCGAGGCCGGTGAAGGCCACCATGAAAGCCAGCGGCGCCCAGCCGCCGAGAAAGCCGAGCGCCACGACGAAGGCGCCGAAAACTTTCAACATGGTATGGCCGGCCATCATATTGGCGAACAGCCGGACCGAGAGCGAGAGCGGCCGCGTCAGATAGGAGATCACCTCGATCACCACCAAGAGCGGCAGCATCACCACCGGCACGCCCGACGGCACGAAGAATTTGAGGAACTTCAACCCGTGCTTCCAGAAACCGATCAGCGTCACGCCGAGAAAGACGAAGGCGGCGAGCGCGAAGGTGACGATGATGTGGCTCGTCACCGTGAAGGAATAAGGCAACATACCGAGCATGTTCAGCGCGAGCACGAACATGAACAGCGTGAAGATGAACGGGAAATACTGCATGCCTGAGGTGCCGACATTGTCGCGCACCATGTTGGCCACGAACTCGTACGACATCTCGGCGACCGACTGGAGCCGCGACGGCACCAGCGCGCGGCCGCGCATGGCATACATGGTGAAGAGGGTGATGGCGCAGGCCGCGATCACCATGAACAGCGCCGAGTTGGTGAA
>JALHTP010000065.1 GCA_022865725.1 Methyloceanibacter sp.
ACGCTTTGACCGAGAATGTCGGCGAGCCGCTGCATGAGCCAGGCATTGCCGGTCATCCCCCCATCGACCCGCAAGGCCGACAGCGACGGGATGCCACTGACCGCCATGTCTTGACGCATGGCGGTCAAGAGATCGCGGGTCTGGAAGGCGACCGCCTCGAGCCCTGCCGCGACGAGATCGGCCTTCGATGCGGCGCGGGTCAGCCCGAGAATGGCAGCCCTTGCGCGCGCATCCCAGAACGGCGCGCCAAGTCCCTGAAAGGCGGGAACGAGATAGACGCCGGAATTCGGGTCCGCAGCTTTCGCCAAAGCCTCGCTCTCCGCCGCGCATGCGATGAGCCCGAGGCTGTCCCGGAGCCACTGCACCGTGGCGCCCGCCATGAAGATGGCGCCCTCGAGCGCGTAAGCGCGCCTCCCTTCGAGCTGATGCAAGATGGTCGAGAGCATGCGCGTGGCCGAGGCCACTTTCTCCGCGCCCGTATTGGCGAGCACGAAGCAGCCGGTGCCGTAGGTCGCCTTGAGCATGCCGGGCCTGAAACAGGCCTGCCCATAGGCTGCCGCCTGCTGGTCGCCGGCAACGCCTGTGATGGCGATGGAAGCGCCGAAATGATGAAGCTCCGTGTGTCCGAACTCGCCCTGGCTGTCGCGCACCTCCGGCAGCATCGCGCGCGGCACAACCAACCGATCCAGCAGCCGCTCGTCCCACTGCCCGGACCTGATGTCGTAGAGCATGGTGCGGGCGGCGTTGCTCGCGTCGGTCGCATGCAGCCTGCCGCCGGTCAGCCTGAACAGAAGGAAGCTATCGATCGTGCCGAAGCACACCTCCCCTGCCCGCGCCCTTGCTTCGAGGCCCGGCACATACGTCAGCAGCCAGGCCAGCTTCGTCGCCGAGAAATAAGGATCGATGACGAGGCCGGTCGCTTCCGCGACATGCGCGCCCCAGCCTTCTTGCGCAAGCCCGGCGCAAAGCGGAGCCGTGCGCCGGTCCTGCCAGACGATGGCATTGGCGAGCGGCTTGCCGGTCGCACTGTCCCAGACGACAGTCGTCTCGCGCTGATTGGTGATGCCGAGGCAAGCGACGGATTTCGGGCTCGTCCCGCTCAGCACCTCGCGGCCGACTTGGAGCACCGACCGCCAGATCTCCTCGGGGTCGTGCTCCACCTGCCCCGGCGCCGGATAGATCTGCGTGAGCGGAATTTGCGCGCTGCCGCGAGCGCGGCCCTGCCGGTCGAACAGGATGGCGCGGGTGCTGGTCGTCCCCTGATCGATGGCGAGGGCGAAGCTCTCCTCGCTCATTGTTGCTCTGGGCTTCGCGTTTGACTGACGATCCAGCCGCAATATTCGGCGCTGCCGCCCTCCGCCGGCAGCACCAGCAGCGCCGGCAGCTCGTAAGGATGCAGCCGCTTCGTCTCCTTCAGCACGGCCTCGGTCAGGCCCGCCCGCGTCTTGATGATCATGGCGACCTCGTTCGCCTCCTCGCGCGCGCCCTTCCACTCGAACACCGAGATCATACCCGGAAACATGTTGATGCAGGCCGCGAGCCGCGCCGCCACCAGCGCCTCGCCGACGCGTTTTGCGTCGGCAAGTGCCGGAAAGGTCGTATAGATCAGGACCGGCCGGTCGTCGTTCGCCATGGATTCACCATTCCGCCCGCAAATAGAGGGACTTGCAATTGCGGGGCACGGTCGCATTTATAGTGCCCGCTTCTTAGGCCCGCTCCAAGCGCCTCGACAGGACCATGCCCCGCTTCGATAAAATCGCCTTCGTTGCCAGCGAGACCAAGGAGGCAGACGAGGCGCTTGCCAAGCTGACCAAGCGTTACGGCAATACCGCCGTCGCGGAGGCCGACGCGATCGTCGCCCTTGGCGGCGACGGGCTGATGCTGCAAACCATGCACGGCCATCTCAACAGCCATATCCCTATCTACGGCATGAACCGCGGATCGGTCGGCTTTCTCCTCAACGACTATCGCGAGGACAGTCTCAAGGAGCGGCTCAGGGCTGCCGAGATCACCGTCATCCACCCCTTGCGCATGACGGCCCACGACAAGCACGGCGTCAGGCACGAGGCGCTCGCCATCAACGAGGCGTCGCTGTTCCGGCAAATCTATCAGGCCGCCAAGTTCAGGATCGCGGTCGACGGCAAGGTCCGCCTCGAGGAGCTCATCTGCGACGGCGTGCTGGTTTCGACCCCGGCCGGCTCGACCGCCTATAATCTCTCGGCGCACGGGCCGATCCTGCCGATCAACGCGCCGCTTCTGGCGCTTACCCCGATCAGCCCCTTCCGCCCAAGGCGCTGGCGCGGCGCGCTTCTGCCGAACGACGCCAAGGTCACAATCGAGGTGCTCGAGCCTGACAAGCGCCCGGTAAGCGCCGTGGCCGACCACACCGAGTTCCGCGACGTGATCAAGGTCGAGGTGATGGAGGAAAGCGGCATCGACATCTTGATGATGTTCGATCCGGGCCACACGCTGGCCGAGCGCATCCTCGCCGAGCAGTTCGGCTATTGAGACGCGGCGCGACCACCCGCTCCCGGCCGGGGTAACGTGAACACCTCGTCGATCACCGCATAGTCGCCATAGCCGAGCCGGGCGATCGGCTTCACCCGCGTCACATCCACTCTGCCGTCGACGATCACCTCGTCGGCGATGTGGACGCCAACGACCTGGCCGAGCACGATCGCGTGGGTACTCGGTCCGCCGTTCCGGCCGGGCAGCGCGATGGTCCGCCAATAACGGCACTCGAAGGCGACCGGCGACTCGTTCACGCGCGGCGGCGCCACGAGACGCGACGGCGCAGGCGTCAGGCCCGCGAGCCGCATCTCGTCGACATCGGGGCCGACGGAAGCCGATGTCTTGTTCATCGCCTCGCGAAGCTCGTAGGTGGCGAGCGAGCAGACGAACTCGCCCGTCTCCTCGGCGTTGCGCTGACTGTCCTTGCGGCCGCCCGAGGCGAACATCACGAAATGCGGGTCCTCCGAGACGGCGTTGAAGAAGCTGTAGGGCGCGAGGTTGACCACGCCGCTCCTGCCGAGCGTCGAGATCCAGCCGATGGGCCGCGGCGCGACAAGCGCCTTGAAGGGATCGAGCGCTAGACCGTGGGTGTTGGCGACGGCGTCATAGAACATGACACTCTCTATAGGCCTAAGGCCGTAGCTTCCTTTATGGACGCCAGGGCGCGACGATCTCGGCGAGCTTCGGCCGCTCGCGCTCGTCGGGCTTCTCCTTGGCCGTCCCAATATAGACGAAACCGGCGACCCGCTCGTTGTCGGCAAGCCGAAGCGCCTTGCGGACACCCTCGCTATAGCCGCACCATTCGGTGATCCATTGCGCGCCGTAGCCGAGCGCGGTGGCGGCGACGATGAGGTTCTGGCAGCAAGCGCCGGCCGAAAGGGTCTGCTCCCATTCCGGCGCCCCCGGAGTCTTCACTATGCGCGAGATCACGGCGATGACGAGCGGCGCGCGCAGGAACCGCTTTGCCTCGGTCTTGAGCCGGAAGGCCCCAGGATCGCTCTCCTCGGTGCGGCAGATTTCCGCCAAGACCCCGCCGAATGCCGCCCGCGCCTCGCCCTGGAACAGCAGGAAGCGCCAAGGCACGAGCTTCTTGTGGTCGGGTACGCGCGAGGCCGCCCGCAAGATCAGCTCAAGCTCGGCCGTGCTCGGGCCGGGCTCCCCGAGGCTATTGGCCGACACCGAGCGGCGGGCAAGCAGCAGATCTATCGTCGGGTTGGTCATTGCCTCGAAACGGGGGTGGTGAAGGGTCGCGTTCCCTATCCTGAAACCGGGCGGCGGACAATGCCGGAGGTCCGCCTTGGGCGGCAGCGCTGAGACCCTCTGAAGCACCGCAAATCGGCCTTATTCGCAAAGGAATTTCACCCAATCGTTGGGCACCGGAAACGGGTATAACAGCTTGCGGCCGGCTGATCGGAGCTATCGCTATGCGGGGGAAACGCTGCGGGGAGCTTAGGCTCCTCCTCTTGCCCGCCGCTCTTCTCGGAGCGGCGGCCGCAAGCGCCGCGAATGCACCCCCTCAAGCCGCCGCGCCGGGCCTCCCCGCCACCATCGTCGTGCTCGACGCCTCCAGCAGCATGAACACGAAGATCGGCAAAGCGAGCAAGATCGCTGCCGTGCGGACCGAGCTTGGCCAAGCGTTGGGAAGTTACGCGGGTCGTCTAACGTTCGGGCTGGTTGCCTTTGGCCATCGCAAGGCGTCGAACTGCGCCGACAGCGAGATGCTGGCAAAGCCCGGCGAGCTTACTTTCGCTTCGCAAAGCAAGCTCCTCGACACCGTCAAGCCGAAGGGTCAGGCCCCGATCGCCGCTGCCTTGAGCGACGCCGCCAAGGCGCAAGCGAAAGATCAGAGCCTCGACATCGTCCTCATCGCCGACGGCGGCGATAACTGCGACGCCGATATCTGCTCGACGGCCGTCGCGCTAAAGGAGAAGGCGCAAGCGCTCCGTATCCATGTGCTCGGCTATGCCGCCAAGGCGGACGAGCTCAAGCCCTTGAGCTGCATCGCGAGCGCCACCGGCGGGACCTTCGTCGCCGCGACCAATGCAGGCGAGCTGAAGCAAGGCCTCGCCACCGTCCTCGACGCGATCGTCAACAAGCAGCCTGCGTCCCCGCAAGCCGCCGCGGCCGCGGAAAGCGCCGCCCCGCCGGTGACGGGTGCTGCGCTTCCGGCAGGGACGGCCACGGCAGAGCCGATCGACCTCGATGCCATGGCAGATCACGCAAGCCCACCGGCTCTGCCCGTGCCGGATGTCCCACAGCCTCAAGCGGCTGCGCCGGCATCGGCTCCGCAAGGTGCGGAAGCGGCCAGCGAGACCGCCGTGCATAAATCCGCAAGCGCTCCGCCAGCCCAAACGCAAGCGCTCGCGGAGCCCGCGCCGGCACCGGCGGGCGCATCCGAAGCCCCTCCCGTGCGGCGGGTGCAATCCGTTCCGGTCGCGCCCCCGGCGCCGCCACCCCCCGCCGCGCCACCGACACCCGCCGCCGCGCCACCTATCCCGACGCCGGCCCCCAAGGCCGCGGCTCCAACCGCGGCAGCGCAAACCGCGGCGGCGCAGATTCAGCTTCCCGTCCCGGTCACCTTCAGGGCGCTCGTCACCGAGGCCGGACCCAAATTGCAATCGGGGCTCACCTGGCGCGTCTTTGCCTCGAAGACCTCGGAAGGCGGCGGCTACAAGCTGCTCAGCACCCACCGCGAGGCGATGCCGACCGCGGCGCTATTGCCCGGCGAATATCTGGTCAATGCCGCTTACGGCCTTTCCAACCTCACCAAGAAGATCAAGGTGGAGAGCGGCCACTCGCTGGAGGAGACCTTCGTCCTCAACACCGGCGGGCTGAAGCTTACCGCCGGCCTTGCCAATGGCGAGGCCGTGCCGGAGAGCGCCGTCAAATTCGACATCCTCTCCGACGAGGAGGATCAGTTCGGCAATCGCCACAAGATTCTCCACAACGCCAAGCCCGGCCTCGTCATCAGGCTGAATGCCGGGGCCTATCGCGTCGAAAGCCTCTATGGCGACGCGAACGCGACCGTCAGGGCCGACGTGACCGTCGAGCCCGGCAAGGTCACCGAGGCGACCATCAAGCAGACCGGCTCCAAGACGACCTTCAAGCTCGTCCAGTCCCTCGGCGGCGAGGCGCTCGCCGACACCAAATGGACCATCCTCACCTCTGCCGGCGACGTGGTGAAGGAAAATGCCGGCGCGCTCCCGACCCACATTCTGTCTCCGGGCAGCTACGCCGTGGTCGCCGACCATGCCGGCTCGAGCTATACGCGCAAATTCAGCATCGAGCCCGGCGAGGCCAAGCAGGTCGAGGTCGTGGTCGATGACGGCCCGACCTCGCCCGACGATCTCAAGGCGCTGACCGATCCGCCCGAGCCGCCGCCTCCGCCCGCAGGCGGAGTGGTCGCGGGCGACGGGCAGGCGCCATCGCCGAATTCGGGTGCGGCCTTCGACGGCTTCTCGGCGACCTCGCCCGCCGACCCCAATGCGCCGCTGATCAATCCCGGCGCCTTGTTCCGCCCCTCGACGCGCTAGGCTCCGCTGGCCTGGCATAGGCGACTTCGCTGCAGCGGCAACGATAGGCCTCCGCCAGACGCATCGCGCGCGAGGGAAGCAGCAAGCCTTGCTCGGCGAGATCAGCAAGATGGAGCAGCCGCTCTTCGGCCTCGGAATGAGACATGACCGCGCCGGAGGCGAGGATGTGGCCGACCTCGACGCCAGCGCCGGCCAAAGCGCGGCCCACCAGCAAACAGCGATGGCAATCGAGCGGATCGGCCTCGGAGCACATCACCGCGATCCGGTAGTCCTCCGCACCGAGCATGAGCTGATCGAGGCCGGACTGAAACGACGGAGCCGCGGCCATCTTCTCGTAGTTGGCACGCCTCCCGTGAACAGCTCCTGCTGTTGCGGCCGCCCGCCGAGCTCGTTGCCGAGAAAGACATAGGCGATGCCCCGCGCGTCGAGCGACACTGCCAAGGCGCGCTTGTTGAAGTGGGGTGAAAAGCGTGACACGGGCGCTGAGCGGACGTCCGCCACGGACGTCGTCCGCGCCGTTTCCAGCAGCGCGATGAAGCGCGGAAGGGAATGCCGCGAATGGCCGATGGTGAGGATCGGCTGCAATAGCGCCATGCCGGGTGACCGGCTCAAGCCGCCTTGGCGTCGGCGGCCTCGCGCAGATCGGGCGGGACCGCCTCATCCGCCAGCATGCGGATCGCCGCGTCCAGCGTCATCACCTGCTGCTCTTGGCTACCGAGCCGCCGCACCGAGACCGTGCGTTCCTCGGCCTCGCGCTTTCCCACTACGAGCATCACCGGCACCTTGGCGAGCGAGTGCTCGCGCACTTTGTAGTTGATCTTCTCGTTGCGGAGATCGGCCTCGGCGCGCAAGCCCGCTTTGACCAGCGCCTCGAGCACCTCGTTCGCATAGGCATCGGCATCCGACACGATGGTGGCGACCATCGCCTGCACCGGCGCGAGCCAGAGCGGCAGGTGCCCGGCATAATGCTCGATGAGGATGCCGGTGAAGCGCTCGAGCGAACCGAACATGGCGCGGTGGATCATCACCGGCACGGTCTTCTCGCCGTCGGGCGCGATATAGAACGCGCCGAGCCGTCCCGGCAAATTGAGGTCCACCTGAATCGTGCCGCATTGCCAGTCGCGCCCGATGGCGTCGCGCAAGACATATTCGAGCTTGGGGCCGTAAAAGGCGCCCTCCCCGGGGTTCAACTCATAGGCAAGGCCGGCAGCCTCGACCGCGCGCTTGAGCGCGGCTTCCGCCTTGTCCCACACCGCGTCGGCGCCCACCCGCTTTGCCGGGCGGTCCGAGAATTTTATGCGCACATCCGTAAAACCGAAATCGCGATAGATCGAGAGCATCTGCTCGTTGAGCTTTACGCATTCCTCGGTGATCTGGTCCTCGGTCGTGAAGATATGCGCGTCGTCCTGCGTGAAATGGCGCACGCGCAACAACCCATGCAGCGCGCCCGACGGCTCGTAGCGATGCACCTTGCCGAACTCGGCGATCTTAAGCGGCAAATCGCGATAGCTCTTCAAGCCATGCTTGAAGATCTGCACGTGCCCCGGACAGTTCATCGGCTTGCAGCAATAGATGCGCTCGTCGGGTGTCTCGGTGACATACATGTGGTCGCCGAACTTCTCCCAATGGCCCGACTGCACCCACAGCGCCTTGTCCATCATGTCGGGGGAGTTGACCTCGACATAGCCCCAAGCCTGCTGGCGACGGCGCATATAGCCGATCAGCGCCGTGAACAGTGCCCAGCCCTTGGCGTGCCAGAACACCGCGCCCGGAGCCTCTTCTTGGAAATGGAACAGATCCATCTCGCGGCCGAGCCGGCGGTGGTCGCGCTTCTCCGCCTCTTCGAGCTGATGCAGATAGGCCGCAAGTTCCTCCTCGCTCGCGAACGCCGTGCCGTAGATGCGCTGGAGCATGGGATTGTTTGAATCCCCGCGCCAATAGGCGCCGGCGATCTTCAAGAGCTTGAAGCCCTTGCCCACCTTCCCCGTCGAATTCATATGCGGCCCGCGGCAGAGATCGAGCCATTCGCCTTGCGAATAGAGCTTGATCTCGTCGCCTTTGGGAATGGCGTCGATCAGCTCGAGCTTGAAGGCTTCGCCCTTCTTCTTGAAGAGCGCCTTGGCCTGGTCCCGCTCGACGACTTCGCAAGCGAAGGCGCGGTCCCGCGCGATGATCTCGGCCATCTTGGCTTCGATCTTGGGCAGATCGTCGGGCGTAAAAGGCTCGTTCCGCGCGAAATCGTAATAGAAGCCGTTCTCGATCACCGGGCCGATGGTGACTTGCGTGCCGGGATAGAGCTCCTGCACCGCCTCGGCCATCACATGCGCGGCGTCGTGGCGGATCAGCTCGAGCGCCTCCGGGTCGGTGCGGGCGAGGAATTTGATCGCGGCGTTGGCCTTGATCGGGGCAGCGATGTCGGCAAGCTTGCCGTCGAGGCTCATCGCCACCGTGCGCTTGGCGAGCGACGGCGAGATCGACTTGGCGACGTCGAGGCCGGCGGTGCCGGCAGGCACCTCGCGCTTTGCGCCATCGGGAAATGTCAGGGAGATCTGCGACATGTCATGCTCCTCTCACTCCTGCGTACCAGCGCAGGTAAGAGATCGGTGGGTTCAGAGGGGCGTTTTATCCGGAATTGCTCGTCACGCGCAACTGGCGCATTGCCTTCGGCTGGGATGACGGCGACGCTGTCGATGTCTCGGACATCCCGCCGATGCGTGCTGCTTAGCCGACCTGCCTCTATTCGGCAGGCAGCATGTCCACAATGGAGACCTCGATGCCGGGCGGATCGAGGACGAGCGTCCCCTCGGTGCGCGAGGTCGACACGATCTGCCCGTCTGCGCCGCGCTCATGACGCGTAATCGCGCGCGCCTCTGGATCGATGATCAGGTAGTGCCGCACGCTGGGCAACGAAAAATATCCCCGGAATTTCATACCTGTGTCGGTACTTTCGGTGGAGGGAAACCCAACCTCGACAACGATCACAGGGTTCGGCACCTCTATGTCGGTGCCGGCCAACCGAACGCCGCAATAGACGAGCGCATCGGGCTCATAGGCAGTCCGTTCGTTTATGCGCACCGTCATGCCGTCGGCCATCGCCTCGCAGGAGGTGCGCGCGTGCTTCAGGGCGGCGGCGAGTGCCAAGTGGACTGATGTCTTGGTTCGCACATGCGCCGCGCGCTCCGGGCTCATCATGAAGACCTCGCCGTTGACGAGCTCGTAGCGCCCGCGCGGCTGAGCCATCGCCCAGGGGATGAACTCGTCCACCGTCATGCGCTTCTGCTTGAGCATCTCGTTCATGGCGCGATACTACCACGACGCTGATCGAGCGGCGATGGTCGCGGCATGCGCCACCGTCCATAGCGCCACGGTGCGAAGGGGTGGTGCTGGCCTCTCAGGTCAGGTACCGGGTCGAGCCCGTGGCTGCCCCAAGGGTGGCAGCGGCAGAGTCTCGCCAGCGCTAGCCAGCCGCCCTTCCAAGCGCCGTTCGTCTCGATCGCCTCGCGCGCATAGTCCGAGCATGTCGGCAGATGCCGGCAATTGGCGCCGACGAGCGGCGACAGCGTGAGGCGGTAAAGCGCAATGGCGCCCAGGAACGGCGCTTTGGCAACGCGGGAGACGAGACTCATTTGTAAGGCTCGCCGTTCTTGCGCGTGAAAACGAAACGTCCATCCACCTTCCGCGCCATCATATCGATATCGCTGTATTGCGCCTCTTCGGTCGGCGCGCGTGTGCCGACCTCGAGATAAAGCGCGGGCTTGTCGCTGCGATTGATCAAATGATGCCCATTGGCGCTGCCTGCCGGGAAGCCCGCTGCCATGCCCGGGCCGAGTGTCTTCTCGCCTTGATCGGTGACGAGCGTTACGTCCCCTTCAAGCACGTAGACGAACTCGTCTTCATTGGTGTGCCAATGCCTCTGCGAGGACCAGCTCCCTGGCGCTAGCGTGACGAGATTGACGCCGAATTGTGTGAGGTTCAGCGCGTCGCCGAGCGCGCGCTTCTCGCGGCCCGCAAGCGGATCGCCGAAGGGCGGCGGGTAAATACTTCCGAGCCTCGGGGTCACGCTTTTGGGGTCGAGCCAACTAGGCATGCGCCCTCTCCTTCATCCGCTTCGCCTCGATCTTCGCGATCGCGTCCTCCACCGCATCGAACACGAGCAGCGTCGAGGCATGGCGTGCTCTGTAGTCGCGCACGGGCTCCAGCACGGCAAGGTCGGCCCAACGCCCCGAAGGGGCCGGTCCGCCCTCTTTCAGCATCTTGCGCATCGCGGTGCCGACCTCGCGCAACTCCGAAGCGCTCGCGCCGATGACCTCGCGTCCCATCACCGAGGCCGCCGACTGGCCGAGCAGGCAGGCCTTTACGCTCTGCCCATAATCGGTCACCACATCGCCCTCCATGGCGAGGTCGACGGTCACCGTGCTGCCGCAGAGCTTCGAATGGGCCGTTGCCGTGGCTTCAGGCACGGCAAGCCTTGCCGTCCGGGGCATGGCGGCGGCAAGCTCGAGGATGCGCTGGCTATAGATGTCGTCGGGCAGTGTCATGCTTTGTCTCGGGCCGGGTCAGGCCAGGCTCGCCTTGCAGGCTGAATTCACGCATTATATATGCAGCCCAGCCTAAGAATGAGAGGGCGCGGGGGAAAAAGGCTGCGGCCCGCGACCGGTGGTTGACGAACAGGCTATACTATCCCAACTGAAGACGGCCGAAACGGCGTGAGGCCGTTACGCGTTAAGCCAGACAAGGAAAGTCTCGTATCTCATGGACGCCACGGTGAAAAAACTGCGGACAAGACCGCAAGCCGAAGCCGACCGCGGAGCGGGCATCGTGCGGCCCTCGCGCGAAGAAGCCGAAGAGGCCGTCCGCGTCCTGATCGCCTATGCGGGCGACGATCCCGGCCGCGAGGGTCTGCGGGAGACGCCGCGCCGCGTCACCTCGGCCTATGACGAGTTCTTTTCAGGCTATACCGAGGACCCGCAGGAGGTGCTGTCGCGCACCTTCGACGAGGTTGCCGGCTATGACGACATCGTAATGCTGCGCGACATCGAGCTCCACTCCCATTGCGAACACCACATGATCCCCTTCATCGGCAAGGCGCATGTCGCCTATTTCCCGACCGACCGGGTCGTGGGCATCTCCAAGCTTGCCCGTGTGGTCGAGGTGTTCGCGCGCCGCTTGCAGACGCAGGAGACCATGACCGCGCAGATTGCCGAGACCATCGACAAGGCGCTGAAGCCGAAAGGCGTGGCGGTGATGATCGAGGCCGTGCATCAATGCATGTCGATCCGCGGG
>JALHTP010000066.1 GCA_022865725.1 Methyloceanibacter sp.
CGGAGGAGCGCAACATCTATCAGGCGATGGAAGCCGGCAAGCAGGTGAAGAAACTGCCGATGACGCTCGGCGATGCGCTCGATGCGCTGAAGAAGGACGATGTCATCCGCTCGGCGATGCCCGGCGAGATGTACCGCCTCTACGACGAATATAAGCGCGACGAGTGGGAACGCTTCATGGCGACCGTGACCGAATGGGACATCAAGACATATCTCGACTGCCTGCCGTAAGCCGCGCTCAAGGAGCGAAGCGGTAGCGCGAAGAAGAAGGGAGGAGACAAGAACATGTGCGGAATTGCAGGCCTCATCCACCGTGACGGCGCCACCGGCGTCGGCCAGGAGATGACGGCGATGCTTCTCAGCCTCAAGCATCGCGGTCCCGACTCGACCGGGTTCGCCGTGTACGGCGCCTCGACACCCAACGAATATGTCATGCGCCTGAAGCTCGCCGAGCAGGAGGATCTGACCAAGGACCACCATATAAGGCGGAAGATCAGGGAACGGCAGGCCGAGGTCGACAGGACGCTCGCCGAGCTTGGCGCCGAGACCATCGAGGCGGCCGAGCCCACGCCTTATGCCTTCCGCTACCGGCTGCGTTATGCCGGCGACACGCGGCGGCTCGCCATGGAGATCGAGCAGATCGAGGGCGCCGAGGTTCTGTCTTTCGGCAGCGCGCTCGAGCTAATCAAGGATCTCGGCGATGCGACCCGGGTCTCGGAGCAATATGGGCTCGGGACCTTCAGGGGCACCCACGGCATCGGCCATACCCGCATGGCCACGGAATCGGACGTCGATATCCGCTCGGCGCACCCTTACTGGGCCTATCCCTATAACGACATCGCGGTGGTGCATAACGGCCAGATCACCAATTACTGGATCATGCGCCGCGAGATGGAGCGGCTCGGCCACCGCTTCATGTCGAACTGCGATTCGGAGCTGCTCGCGGTCTACACCGCCAACAATCTCGAGCAGGGCGCGACGCTCGAAGACTCGCTGAGGGCCTCGATCAAAGACATCGACGGCGTGTTTACCTATGTCGTGGCGACCGAGAATGAGCTCGGCATGGCTAAGGATACGATGGCGGCTAAGCCAATGGTGCTCTACGAAAGCGACAACCTGGTCGCGCTCGCTTCCGAAGAAGTCGCCATCCGTACTCTCCTTCCGCACGAGATCGACACCTCCGATCCTTACGACGAAGAGGTCCGCGTATGGCAGAGATAGCGCGATCGGAGCTGAGCGAGCAGGAGCGCCTCTCGCACGAGATGGGGCTGCACACCGAGGCCCTCAAGGGCCGCTCGCAGCAGGCCTTCTTCGATATCGATCTCGCCGAGGCGTCGCATGGCTTCGCGCTGCCATCCGCCTACGAGGTCGATTACAACAAGCGGACCGAGATCGACGCCTCCAACATGCTGTCGAACGCCGTAAACTTGCGCCTGCGCGAGCTGATGCAGGACGGCTACGGCACCATCGTCATCAAGAATCCGGGCGCCAAGCATTCGATCGCCGTCGGCCTCCTCAACCGGCTCAACCTCATCATCGAAGGCTCGCTCGGCTATTTCGGCTTGGGGCTGATCGACGGCCCCAATGTGCGCATCTCGGGCCGCGTCGGCTGGTCCTGCGCCGAAAACATGATGAGCGGAACGATCCTGATCGAGAAGAACGCCGGCTCGCAGTTCGGCGCAGCGATCCGCGGCGGCGACCTCGTCTGCAAGGGCAATGTCGGCTCGCGCACCGGCATCGACATGAAGGGCGGCACGATCATCGTCGGCGGTGACACCGGGGCCTTCACCGGCTTCATGATGCAGCGCGGGCGCATGGTGATCTGCGGCAACGCGGGGAAGAATCTCGGCGACTCCATGTATGACGGCACGATCTATATCGCGGGCGAGCCGCAGAGCCTCGGCGTCGACGCGGTGTGGGGCACCGTGACCGATCTCGACAGAGAATGGCTCGAGCGGAAGCTCCGCATGTACGGCCTGCTGCCGAAGGCTGGCGCGGCTGGGTTCCGCAAGATCGTCGCCGGCAAGCAATTGTGGAACTACGACAATCTCGAACCGACCGAGAAGAAACTGGTGCTGTAAGAGCGCAAGGGCTGGGCAAAAAGATGAGAAAGAACAAGAACGGCAAGGGCAACGCCAAGGTCCCGGCCGAGGCGAAGCGCTTCATCCTGGGCAAGAGCCAGATTTTCACGCCGGAGGTCATCAACGACATCCATGTGAAGTCCGAGCTCGGCCGCTATCGCATGCGCGGCTTCTCGCTGTTCAAGAAGATTCCGCATTGGGACGATCTCACCTTCCTGCCCGGCACGCTCACCCGCTTCGTCATCGAGGGTTATCGCGAGAAATGCGATACCAAGACGGTGATCGGCCCGCGCGCCAAGCGCCCGATGGTGCTGGATATTCCGGTCTATGTGACGGGCATGAGCTTCGGCGCGCTCTCCTACGAGGCCAAGATCGCGCTCGCCCGCGGCGCCACCATGGCCGGCTCGGCCACCTGCTCGGGCGAAGGCGGCATGATCCCCGACGAGCGGCGCTACTCGATCAAATGGTTCTATCAGTGCATCCAGTCGCGCTACGGCTTCAACCCGCATCATCTCAGACTCGCCGACGCTTGCGAGTTCTTCATCGGCCAGGGCTGCAAGGTCGGCCTGGGCGGACATCTGATGGGCCAGAAGGTGACCGACCAGGTGGCGGAGATGCGCTCGCTGCCCGCCGGCATCGATCAGCGCTCTCCGGCGCGCCATCCCGACTGGCTCGGCCCTGACGACCTTGCGCTCAAGATCGAGGAGGTGCGCGAGGCGACCAATTGGGAAATCCCCATCCAGCTCAAGCTCGGCGCGGCGCGCGTCTATGACGACGTGCGCATGGCGGTGAAGTGCGGGCCCGACTCCATCTATATCGACGCCATGGAGGGCGGCACCGGGGCCGGTCCCCATGTCGCCACCGAGGATACCGGCGTGCCCGGCATCGCCGCCATCCGCCAGGCGCGGCGCGCCATCGACGAGCTCGGCAAGCGCGGCGAGATCAGCCTGGTCTATGCCGGCGGCATCAGGAACGGCGGCGACGTGGCCAAGGCCATGGCGCTCGGCGCCGATGCGGTCGCCATCGGGCATTCGGTGCTGATGGCGCTCAACTGCAACAAGGAAATCCCCGAGGCCGATTTCGAGAACGAGATCGGCGTGCCAGCCGGCTATTGCTATCATTGCCATACCGGCCGCTGTCCGGTGGGCGTCGCCACGCAAGACCCCGAGCTACGCAAGCGGCTCGATCCGGACGAGGCGGCGGAGCGCGTCTATAATTTCCTGCATACGCTGACGCTCGAAGCGCAGATGCTGGCGCGCGCCTGCGGCAAGACCAGCGTGCATAGCCTCGAGCCGGAGGACCTCGCCGCGCTGACGATGGAAGCCTCCGCCATGGCGCAGGTGCCGCTCGCCGGCACCGACTACACCGTCGGCGTCGACAATTATCACAAGATCGGATGAGCGGAGTTCAGGCGATGGCCGGCAAGAGCGACAAGAACGGCAAAGGCGACAAGAAGCCTAAGCCCAAGAGCGACGTCGACAAATATCTGAAGGACGCGGCCGGTCTCGACAGCGCCCGCGAGCAGGCGATCGGCCAGCACATCGGCTATCGCTACGACGTCAATCTCCTGCCCGACTA
>JALHTP010000067.1 GCA_022865725.1 Methyloceanibacter sp.
CTCACGATGCGTTGGCAGATATTCATCAGCTGCGTATTGTTCGCGAAGCGAACATTGGTGGGCTCGACCTTACCCTTGACCTCGATATAGATCATATCGCAGCCATTAACCATGACGTCGGAGATTTCGTCGCGGGCGAGCAGCGGCTCGAGCGGCCCGTAGCCGAGGACGTCGTTGCAGATGTCCTGTAGCAGATCCTCCTGCTCGGCGATCGACATCACCACGCTCTTGATGGCGACGATTTCGCTGACAATTTCGCGAATTTCCTCTCGCGCCGTGTCGGGATCGAGCTTGGAGAGCTGGGTCAGGTCGATGGTGTCGATGAGCGCGTTGAAGACCGTGGTCTTGACGTCGTAATACTCCTCGGAACGCGCGCGCTCGACGGGCTTACGCTCCGCCTTGGCGGGCGCCAAGCCCATGCTGACGGGAGCGGCCTCGGGCTTTTGTACCGGATTGGCGGGCAGCGGCCGGGCGGAGATGTGCGGCTGCGGAGCCGGCGCCGGCGGCGCGACAGGCCGCGGCGCTGATGATGCCTCGGACGTACTCCGTTTGCCGAACATGGTCTTACGCGCGCGTCTTAGTTAGCCCGAGGCGGGCGAGGATGGGGGCCAGAATCGACTGGTGCTCGCTCTTCGGCTCGGACCGGTCGGTCAGCAAGTTGGCGAGGCTGCGGAACCCATCGGCTGCCTTTGACTTGTCGGACACCTCCTCGATCATCTGCCCGTTATTCGCCGCCGTGCCGAACAGCTGGGCATCGAAACCGATGACAATCTTGGGCTCGAGCTCGATGGCGTAGCCAAAGTCCTTCACCGAGATTTCTGGACGCTTCGGCACGCCGACCTGGTTGAGCACGAGCAGAGGCGGTCGATCGTTAGGGCGCGAGCCCTTGAGCTGATCGACCAGATTCTTGGTGTTGCGCAGATTGGCAAGATCGGGCGCCGCCGTGATCACTACAGAGTCGGCCCTGAGCACGACCTGCTTAGCCCAGGCCGTCCATAGATGCGGTACGTCAACGGCGGTCCACGGCGCGTTCTCGCGCACCACGTCGAGCACGGTGTCGCAGGAGGAGGGATCAAGATCGTAAGGGCGGTCGAGCGTGCCGGGAGCGGTGAACAGACTCAAATAATCGGAGCAGCGCGACAGCAGCCGGTCGAGCATCATCTCGTCGAGGCGATCCGGCGAAGCCAAAGCATCGGCAATCCCGTTCAGCGGATCCTGGTTGAAATCGAGGCCGGCCGTGCCGAAGGGCAGATCAAAATCGGCGATCACCACCCCGCTCTTAAGCGCCGAGGCAATGGCAAAGGCGGTGTTGTGGCAGACGGTGCTCGAGCCGGAGCCACCTTTAGCCCCGACAAAGGCAATGACCTGACCCACTGGCCCCGTCTCCGGATCGGTGTAGAGGGCCGAAATGCTCTCGATGATCTGCAACACCTTGACCGGGGCCACCACATATTCGTTGACGCCCCGGCGCAAGAGCTCGCGATAGAGCAGCACGTCGTTGACATGGCCGATTGCGACGACCTTGGTGCCGGAATCGCAGACCTCGGCGAGACGGTCTAGCTCGCCCAGCATGTCCGTCCTGTCGAGCAGGGATTCGATGATGATCAGGTTGGGCGTGGAGGCGTTCTTGTAGAAGGCAACTGCCGCATCGACTCC
>JALHTP010000068.1 GCA_022865725.1 Methyloceanibacter sp.
CGCGCGGGCGGCCGATGCGCCGCAAGATATCGAGACGTTCGGCCGGCTGCACGACCAGGTGAGCGACCTGGCAAGGCGGCTCGAACGCGAATCCTCCACGCCGCTTGACGATTTCGAGCGCCTCGGCCGGGCGCTGGCGGGAGATCTGGATTTAGGCTCAGGCCTGCCGGGTGTCCCTTCGAGCACGCCCGAGCTGCCGGGCGCTTCTGCCTTCCCCTCGCTTTACCCAAGCGAGCCGCCGGTCGCAGGTTCCTTCAGCTTCCCGTTGCCCATGCCCGAGGTGGACTATTCCGCCCGGCCTTTCACCCCCTCGTATCCCGCCAGCGGCGACTTCCCCAGCAGCGACTTCCCCAGCAGCGACTTCTCAAGCAGCGACTTCTCAAGCAGCGATCGCGACCTCGATTCGCGCCTCGTGGAGATGGCGCAGCAGCTCGAGCACTCGCTCGGCGGGGCGATGCCGCCTGCGGCGCTTGAAGCCTTGAACGCGCGGCTCGATGAGATCGGGCACCAGCTCGCCAAAGCGCTCGAGACCCCGAAGACCCTCTCTCTAGAGCCGGTCGAGCGACAGATTTCCGAAATGGCTCAACAACTTGGCAAGGCTGAGGCGCAGCTTGCCAAGATCGGCGAGATCGAAAGCGCGCTGCATCAATTGATCGCGCGCGTCGATGCTTCGCCAGCCGCGGAAGAAGTGGCGAACAAGGCCGCGCAGGAAGCCGTCCGCCTCCTCGCCGGCGAAGCGAAGCCGAACGGCGCCACCGCCGCGCGCCTCGATGCCATGCATCGCGATCTCATGGCGATGAACGACAGGACACGCGCCAGCGACGACCGTCTCGCCGGCACCATCGAGGCGGTGCATGCATCCCTGAAGCAGCTCGTGCAACAGGCCGAGCGCGGCGCTTCCGCGCCCCAGGCGCCAAAGCCTCGCGTCCCCTTCGCCGAGCGTGTGCGCGAGCTCGCGCCGCTGCCCGGCATGCCATCGCAACAGCCTCATGCCGAGATGCGCATGGAGAAGAGCGATGCGCCCCAGGCCGCGGAGAGTTTCGGCGGCGCGGACGCGAGCGCCAAGGACGCCACACCCAGGACCAGGCCCGGGTCGTCTATCCCGGAGTCGCAGGACACTGAAATTGCGCCCCGCTTCGGCCGGGCCAAGCGCAGCCAGCCTGGCGGGGACGCCTTCGATCTCGATACACCGACCCCGCGCCGAGCCGTTGCCAAGAAACAGGCCGATGCCGAATACGAGATCCCCGACGATCTCGTGGCGGCGGCGCGGCGCGCGGCTCAGGCCGCGGCGCTCAAAGCCGAAGAGCGGGGAAGCGGCTCCCGCGTGCGGCGGGTATCTGCCGACAGCGAGGCTTCCATCGTCGGCGAGGTCCCGGCGCGCCGCAAGCGGTCCTTCCTCATCATTTGCGCTGCCGTGCTGCTCGCCATCAGCGCGGTACTGCTCTATAGCCGCTTAAGGTCCAAGCCCGAGCCCGAGATCGCCCCACCCGCGGCCGAGCAAAGCGCTCCCGCCCCATCCGCGACGAGCGAAGGCGCGGCCACGCCCGGCGCCGAGCAAAGCGCCCCGGAAGCTGTCGAGCCCAAGGTCGAGACGCCGCCCGCGCCCAGCTCCGGCTCCTCCGAGCTTCAGCCCGAACCCGAAGCAGGCCCCGCCGAGATCGGCGCCGACGATGCAGGCGGACTGAGTAATTTCACCGACGTCGCCAAGTCGTCTTACCACCAGTCCGCCGAAGACGACATGCTGCCTCAAGCCCAGCCCGCCTCCTTGAGGCCCAATGAGGTGGCGGCGCTTCCGCCCGGCGTCGTCCTTTCGGTCGAGGACCCGGCGGTCGGCGCAGGGCAGCAGGGGGCGCCCGCCGCGCCGTCATCGCAGCCTTCCATGCCGGCGAGCTTTGCTTTGCCCCCGGCCGATCTCGGTCCGCTTCCCTTGCGCCAGGCCGCGGCCGAAGGCGATACGCGCGCGTAATACGCCATCGCGCTGCGCTACGCCGAAGGCCAGGGCACGCCGCAGAATCTCAATGAAGCCGTGCGCTGGCTCGAGCGCGCCGCAAGCGCTGGCCTCGCGCCGGCCCAGTACCGTCTCGCCGTTCTCTACGAGCGCGGGCAGGGCGTCGCCAAGGATCTCGGCCGGGCGCGGTCCTGGTACCAGGCGGCGGCGGAGAAGGGCAACGTCAAGGCCATGCACAATCTCGCCGTCAGCGCGAGCGGC
>JALHTP010000006.1 GCA_022865725.1 Methyloceanibacter sp.
TCACGTCCTCGCGCTGGCGATAGCCTCCGGTAAACGGAGCGAGCGAGGTTTCCTTGATCCAGCCGAACTGCCCGCTGCCGAGATCCTGCACCCGGGCGAAGCCGGCCTCGCGCGCGATCACCCTGAGCGGCCGGCCGACGGCGTAAGCGAGGAGGACAGTCGACGTGGCGGACGGCTGCGCGCGGACCATCGTCGTGTAGCCCGCGATCTGAACCCATTCGTCGCGGCGCCCGATCTTCGGCTGCATGGGAGCGGCGAATGCGACCTGCTGCGCCGGCATCGCTTGTTCAGGGGCGGCCTGTGGCGCCACGGCTAGCGGTTGCTTTGCCCTCACCGTCTCGTTGACGGGGGGCGGCGCGGGCCAATCTTCGTCGCGCGCGAAAGGCTGAATGAGAGAGAGGATGGAGGCAGTATAGAGGGCGGCCAGTAACAGCCACACCGAGGGCAAAAGGCCACGCATGCCGATCTCCGGCCCCCGTAGCAAATTATCCTACACCCATCGCCACGCCTTTCTCAAGCGCGTCGATGATCTGAGCTTGCCGAAGCGCAAAGTTTGCAGAGGAGCGCCTGAGACCCGTGGATCTCGGACGCTATTGGCCGCCGCCGCCGAGCGCCCGATTGATCATGTCGCCGAAGCCGCCGCCATGCCGCCTGAACCAGCCGCGGCGCCGGGGCTGCTGCTCGTCCTGATACATCGCCTCGGTCTCTTGGGGAGCCCCGGGCGTCGCGATCGGCGCCAGATATTGCGACTTCATCCAGCCGGTGGTGGCGCTTTGCGGGTCGATCACCTCGACCCAGCCCTCATAATGCGACACGACCCTTAAAGTCCGGCCGTAAGGGAAGGAGAACAATGCGGGCGCATCATCCGAGGCCGCCCCATGCATACCGGCCCCCGACACGAGCACCTGCACCCATTCCTGGGGCTCGTCCTCGGGCCCGCTGGGGAACGCGTTCGGATCGGAATCCTCTCCCGGCAGCGCCGCCATCGGATCGGCATCCTCTTCCGGCTGCGCCGCCATGGGATCGGATGCATCCGCGCCCTCGCCTTGCGTCGCGGGATCGGGACTTGCGTTCCGCTGCCAGGGCAGCGCGTTGGGGTCGGAAAACTGGACATCGCCGTCATGCGGCAGCGCCGCCATGTGGGATGAGCCGCCGTCCTCGGAAACAGGCGCCTCGGCGCCCTCTCCCGCCGCGGCGGTGATTTCGGAAGCTTGATCGGGTTGGGTCTCGGCCGGAGCGGTCCCGGCCGGAGCGGCATCGGCGGGAGCCATCGCGTGTTGCTCAGGCGCGCTTTGCCCGGGCACGGCGGCCGTATCGCCAGGCCGGATGATCTGCTGCTCGTAGGCGAGCGCTCGCGCCGGCGGCGCGCTCACGGTCCGTTTGACGGTCGTCGCCGGGCTCACGATCATGTAGATCGCGCCACAGGTCAGCGCCGCCATGACCAGCAGCGAAAGAAGGAGCTTTTTGATGTCAGGTCTCTCCAGTCTCGGCCGCCATTAGCATCAAAAAAGGCGGCAACAGCGTGTCATTCTGATCCCAATTATCGGTGCGTTAAGCTTAATTTCGCGTGAACCGTCATCACTAGATAAGGGGTGGGGCGAAAAATCCAAGTGCGGCAAGCCCTAAAGAAATACCGCCGAGACCGACGGCAAAAGTCGAAGCTCATGGATTAGGATACAGTCAAGCCCGCCCCCACCTACCGCCGGATAACCCCATGCTCTCCTACAAGGAATACGACAACGCGCATGCGGTCGAGATCGTGCTCGGAGCCCGCGTGTCGACGCAAGAGTTCGACGCTGTCGCCAGCAAGCTCGAAGCCTTTATCGAGCGCCATGGCCGGCTGCGGCTGCTCGAGATCGTCAAGGATTTCGAGGGGATGGACGGAGCCGCCTTCTGGCACGACATCAAATTCAGCCTGCGGCACCTGAAGGATTTCAGCCGCGTGGCGATCGTCTGCAATCCCGACACGCATCACCTCTGGTCGAGCCTGGTCGCGCCCTTCATGGCGTGCGAAGTGGAGCATTTCGCTCCGGGCGAGGAGGACGCCGCCCGCGACTGGCTGATGTGGCCCGAAGGCGCCGCCGACACTTGAGCCCGCGCTCTATTCCCGAGGTGGCGCGGCCGGCTGCTCCTGGATCGACTGCAAATATTCGATGATCGCCTCGACGTCGTGCGGGCTGAAGACGAAGATCGGCATGTCCGGGTGGCCCGAGACGATGCCCTCGGCCAGCGATTCGGCGAGATCCTCGACCGGATATTTGCTGGAAAGCGTGCGGAAGGGCGGCGCTTCGGGGTGCGGACTGACGCCTTCCTTGCCGATGGCGTGGCAGCGCGAGCAGTTCTCCCTGACCAGCACCTCGCCCTTTGTGGTCAGGTCCTTCTCGACGGCTTGAGCGGGGGAAACCCAAAGCCCAAGGGAGAGGCATGCGGCAAGAAGTGCTTTAAGCCCGCTCCTCAGATCGTTTCGAGCTCCGGCCGGCATGGCCTTCGTCTCCCTAAGGCCGCTTGTGGCGCGGCGCGGCTGATTCGCCAAAAACCCTACAGCGCCGCCAGCGCGGAATTGCGGCTAAAAGGCCAAAATGAAAGGTCGCCGGGCGCAACTGATTCGGCGCCCCCCGCGGCCTTGTCAAAACACGGCCTTGTCAAAACTCCATGCCTCGGGATGAGCCCTAGCAGTCTGCTGAAAAACCCCTCGCCATGACCGAGGAGTGATGATTCAGTTTTGTATCACGAATCGATGGAGGCTGGCATGCGGGGCACGTTTGTGAATCAGGGCGGGTTATTTTCTTACATAATGCCTGAGGCACGGGTGCCGAGGGATCATCCATTGAGAAAGATCCGAGAGCTTGTCCGCGAGGTGCTCAGCGGGCTGAACCGTAGCTTTGGGAAGCTCTATGCA
>JALHTP010000069.1 GCA_022865725.1 Methyloceanibacter sp.
AGCCGATCACTTCCCGGATCTTGTCGACCGGGATGTGGATGGTCTCGATGCGCGGCGCGTATTCGCCGAGCTCCGGCCGCGCCGTGTTGAGCGCCTTGTCCATCTCGTGGAGGATATGCATGCGGCCATCGCGCGCCTGATCGAGCGCGACCTTCATGATCTCCTCGGTGATGCCGGTGATCTTGATGTCCATCTGCAGCGAGGTGACGCCCTCGGAGGTGCCCGCCACCTTGAAATCCATGTCGCCGAGATGATCCTCGTCGCCGAGAATGTCCGACAGCACGGCGAACTTGTCGCCGTCCTTGATCAGGCCCATGGCGATGCCCGCCACCGAACGCTTGAGCGGAATGCCTGCGTCCATCATTGCAAGCGAGGAGCCGCACACCGTGGCCATCGAGGAGGAGCCGTTCGACTCGGTGATCTCCGACACGATGCGGATGGTGTAGGGGAAGTTCTCGCGGTCGGGCAGCACCGGATGGATGGCCCGCCAGGCAAGCTTGCCATGGCCGATCTCGCGCCGGCCGGGACCGGTCATGCGGCCAACCTCGCCCACCGAATAAGGCGGGAAGTTGTAGTGCAGCATGAAGGTCTCTTTGTAGGTGCCCTGGAGAGCGTCGACATATTGCTCGTCCTCGCCGGTGCCGAGTGTGGCGACGGCGAGGGCCTGGGTCTCGCCCCGGGTGAACAGCGCGCTGCCATGGGTGCGGGGCAGGATGCCGACCTCGCAGACGATGGGCCTGACCGTCGTCAGGTCGCGCCCGTCGATGCGCTTCCTGGTATTGAGGATGCCTGAGCGGACGACGTCTTTCTCCGCCTCCTTGAAAGCACTTGCCAATTTTGGGGCGATCGTGCCGTTGTTGTCGGCCGGGACTAGCGCGCTTAGCACCTTGTCCTTGATCGCCGCCACGCGATCGCGGCGCTCATGCTTGCTGGCAATCGTATAGGCCTCGCGCAAATCCTGCTCGGCCACCGCACGCACCTTGCCGACGTAGTCTTCGGCGCTTTCCTTGGTCTTGATTTCCCAAGGCTCCTTGGCGGCGCGCTCGGCGAGCTTGACGATGGCGTCGAGCACCGGCTGGAAGTGCTTGTGACCGAACATCACGGCGCCGAGCATCACGTCCTCGGGCAATTCCTTGGCTTCCGATTCAACCATCAGCACGGCGTCCGCAGTGCCGGCCACCACGAGGTCGAGCGTGCTTTCCCGCATTTCGTCGATCATCGGGTTCAGCACATGTTTGCCGTCGATAAAGCCGACGCGCGCCGCGGCGATCGGGCCCATGAAGGGCACGCCGGACAGGGTCAGCGCCGCGGAGGCCGCGATCATCGCCAAGACGTCAGGATCGTTCTCCATGTCGTGGGAAAGCACGGTGGCGATGACTTGCGTCTCGTTCTTGAAGCCGCTCGCGAACAGCGGCCGGATCGGCCGGTCGATCAGGCGGGAGGTGAGGGTTTCCTTCTCGGTGGGGCGCCCCTCGCGCTTGAAATACCCGCCCGGGATCTTGCCCGCGGCGAAGGTCTTCTCCTGGTAGTTCACGGTGAGCGGAAAGAAGTCGATGCCGACCCGTTCTTCCTTGGCGGCAACGACGGTGGCAAGAACGCTGGTCCCGCCATAGGTAGCGAGCACGGCGCCATCGGCCTGCCGCGCGATGCGGCCGGTCTCGAGCTTGAGCGGGCGTCCCGCCCATTCGATTTCTACGGTGTGTTTATGAAACATGGTGGTTTCCCAATGCGTGGGTAAGGGTGGGGCCGCACCTCTCGCCTTGAGGCGCGAGGGCTGGCCGGTTCATAATATTCGCAAGCTCGAGCGCGGGATGGCCCGCCATGACAATTGCCGTCACCGGCGGATGCCCAACCGGTTGATGAGCTTCTGGTAGCGGTCCTCGTCGGACGACTTGACGTAATCGAGCAGCCGGCGCCGCTGGCTGACCATCTTGAGCAGCCCCCGGCGCGAATGATTGTCTTTGCCGTGCGTCTTGAAATGCTCTGTGAGATTCGTGATTCGCTCGGTCAGGATGGCGACCTGGACCTCTGGAGAGCCGGTATCGCCGGACTTGGTCGCATATTCCTTGATGAGATCTTGCTTGCGCTCAGCGCTAATCGACATCGGAGGATCCTTGCTGTTTGAGGGTTTGTCAGGGCCGGGCCGGGATGTCGTCCAGCACGGTCGGTTAGAAACGCGCGTGCGAGCCGAAAAAGCGGACTCCCGCGCGTTGCGCCGCACTATAGGGATTATCCGCCGCGAGGCCAGCGGAATTTCGCGAGGTTAATGGCCTTGGAGGCACCCCCCGCGTCAGCGCGGCAGATTGAAGATGCGTTTCGGCTTGAGCTCGCCCTTGCTCACCTCGCCGACGGCCACCAGCGTGCCCCGCGACGTGGCGTAGACCGTGCCCTCCACGATCGGGGCATCCCGTCCCCGCAGCAAGACCGGCTGCCCGCGCCTCAGCCGATCCGCATCTGGCCCTGCAAGGGCCAGCGCCGGGATGTCGCGGAGGGCCGTCTCGACGGGGTGAAGCGCGCTCAACAGGCCGTCATGGCCGCCGCTCTCGGCCAGCGCTTCCAGCGCCGCGAGCTGCACCGCGTCTTCCTCCTTGAAGCCACCCACGCGTGTGCGGCGCAAGGCCTCCACATGGCCGAACGCGCCGAGCGCCCGGCCGAGGTCGCGGGCGAGCGAGCGCACATAGGTGCCCTTGCCGCAACGCGCCTCGAGCACGCAATGATCCGCGTCGGGGCGGTCGATGAGCGTGAGGCTCGTGATCGACACGCGGCGGGGCGCAAGCTCGAATTCCTCCTCGTCGCGGGCCAGGTCGTAGGCGCGCGCGCCGTCGACCTTGAGCGCCGAGTAGCGCGGCGGCACCTGGTCGATCTCGCCGGTGAAGTCCGGCAGCTTGGCCTCGATCTCCGTGGCTGTCGGGCGCTGGTCGCTCGACGCCACCATTTTGCCCATCGCGTCGTCGGTATCGGTCTCGACGCCGAAGCGGACAGTGAAGCGGTACTCCTTGCTGCCCTCGACCACGAACGGAACGGTTTTGGTCGCCTCGCCGAGCGCGATCGGGAGCACGCCGGTGGCGAGCGGATCGAGGGTGCC
>JALHTP010000070.1 GCA_022865725.1 Methyloceanibacter sp.
CGATTCGAAGTTCCATATTTTCTACCACGCGCCGGTTCTGGTGGTGATCGCGGCCGGCCAGCCCACCGACTGGGCGGTGGAGGATTGCGCGCTTGCCGCCGAGAACCTGATGCTCGCTGCCCATGGCGCGGGGCTCGGCACCTGCTGGATCGGCTTCGCCCAGCATTGGCTCGGCACCGCAGACGGGAAAGCCGCGCTCGGCCTGCCGCTGTCGCATAGCCCGATCGCCCCGATCATCGTCGGCCACCCGCTGCGCAAGCCCGCTTCGGTGCCGCGCAAGACCCCGAGCATCCGTTGGCTCGATTCATCGGGCGCCGGCGCCTGAGCTTCGCGCTTCGGCTAGGCGGCTTGCTTCTCGAGATCGGCCGACCATTTGCCCAGCGAGGCAAGCCCGTTCATCGCGGCGCGATGGGCAAAGGCCGATTGCGCGGCGCCCACATTCTCGACCCTCCCCGACCACGCCTTCTGCGGCGCCGCCTGGAGCGCGCGGCTATAGGAGAAGCTCAATTTCCACGGCAGCGGACCTATTCTGTTCATGGCGTTGAGCCGCGCCGTGGCGTCGAGATCGGACTGCCCGCCCGAGAGAAAGGCGATGCCCGGCACGGAAGCCGGCACGCATTCCTTCAGCACCCGCAAGGTCTTCTCCGCAACCTCCTCCGCCGAGGCCTGCTTCGCGCAATTCTTGCCGGGCACGACCATGTTGGGCTTGAGCACGGTGCCTTCGAGCTTCACCCGCGCATGAAACAGCTCCTGATAGAGCATCTTCAGCGCGAACTCGGTGACCTCGTAGCAGCGGCCGATATCGTGGTCGCCGTCCATGACCACCTCGGGCTCGACGATCGGCACCAGATCTTCGTCCTGGCAGAGCGCCGCATAGCGCGCGAGCGCGTGCGTATTGGCGTGAATGCAGTTGTAGCTCGGGATGCCGGGTCCGATTTCGATCACCGCGCGCCATTTGCAGAACTTGGCCCCGAGACCCCGATACTCGACCAGACGCTCGCGCAAGCCGTCCAGCCCCTCGGTGACCACCTCGCCGGGAGAGAACGGCAGGGGCTTCACGCCCCTGTCCACCTTGATGCCGGGCAGCGAGCCGGCCTGCTCGATGATCTTCACGAGCGGCGTCCCGTCTTTGGCGTTCTGGCGGATTGTCTCGTCGAACAGGATGACGCCCGAGATATTGGCCATGCCCTTGGAGCGGAACAGGAGCTCGCGATAGTCGCGCCGATTGTCCTCGGTGCATTCGACGCCGATCACCTCGAAGCGTTTCTTGACGGTGGCCGCCGATTCGTCGGCGGCGAGAACGCCCCTGCCCGGCGCCACCATGGCGTTTGCCACCCTGTTCAACTCAGCGAGATTCATCATCCTCTCCGTTCCTCGGCCACCGCCCCGCATATAGCTGCGCCCATTTTTCTTTGACGAGCGCGTCGGAATTGGGCGGGAGCTGATCGCCCCAGAAGCGGATCGGCGCCTGGCCCATGCCGACGACCTCGACATCGCCCTCGAGCGACTGGGGCACGGGATTGCGGGCGATGGCCGCAGCGCAGCTCGCCAGCGCACTGGCCAGCAGCAGAGCCCACAAGACCCGTCCCAAACGCATCCCCCATCGATGCTAGCACTGCTACGGAAGCCTCTGGCCGCCCGTAGTAATTCTCTTCAAGGCCAACACATTAGCGCAAAATTATGGCATTGGGAGACATTCGCCGGAGGGGTAAGGCCATAAACGGCCATAACCCGGCAGGCTATAATCGGTCTAGCCCTTAGGAGGCCCTATGCGAAACATGGTGACTGCACTGATTGTCCTGGCGGCGACGCTGAGCCTCGGCACGCAGGCACGTGCCGCGCCGGAGAATTGCAGCATCAGGGATTCAGCGCTCTGCCTCGCAAACAAGAACTGCCATTGGGACGGCGAGAAGGGCGGATGCGAGCCGGGCCCCGCTCCTTACGTCGACCCTTGCTCCTCGCATGAAGCCGAGGCCATCTGCGCATCAGACGACACGCTTGGCTGCAAATGGACCGCCGAAGCGAAGAAATGCGAATCCAAGGTGAAGCCGAGCTCCGCTAACTAGGCACACGCCGCGCCAGCGCCGAGATGAAGAGCGTGCCGATCACGGCATGGAGAATTCCCGCCCCCCAAAGCGCAGCCTCGCCCGCTTCAGCCGCGGTCCAGAGGATGAGGACTGCGGCGAGCACATTATAGAGCGCAAGCCCATAGGCCACGGCGAGGCCGCCGGGACTCGCAAGCTCGTCGCGAGCGAGCAGCGCGGCGATGCCGATCCCCAGGGTCGCCGCGCCGAGGATTCTGGCGAAGAACAGCGCGGAGGTGCCCGCCTCGGTTCCGAGCGCACTTACCAGCATCGGTGTCGCGAGGATGGCCGAGACGCCGAACAGCGCCTCGAAGCCGCCCGACACGATCATTAAGAGCCGCAGCATCCCCCCTCCCTGCTAGGCTTCTAAGTTCATTGCGAGCTGCCAACTTTCGTCCAAGTCTGATCCGGCGCGAACGCCTCGATCGGCGGATAGGTCTCAGCCCGGGCGGGGAGAACAGCAAGCTGCACGGCGCTAATGCTTGTTGTCGAGATCATCGCTCACTGGTCCTTTCGCGTTTGATGCAGCGGAAGCTGAGATGGCAGGTCGAGGTGTCGATCGGTTCGGCGTGGCGCGCGGCCGGGCGATAGCGCCGGCAATAACTGGGGGCGCAGAGAAACGAGCCCCCTTTGATCACCTTGCGCGGGATTTTGATGTTTGGCTGGCAGGCATCGTAGCTCTGCTCCTCGGCGCCGCCGCGCGGGTTCTGTGGGATGCAGCAGGCCTTGGCCGGATCGGCAGTGTGCTTTTGCGAATACCAGTCGATGGTCCATTCCCAGGTATTGCCGATCATGTCGTAAAGCCCGTAGCCGTTCGGCGCGTAGCTGCCCACGGGCGAGGTTTTCTCGTAGCCGTCGGTGAGCAGATTCTGCCAGGGAAACTCGCCCTGCCAAGTGTTGGCCATGGGCTGGCCCCCGGGCATCAGCTCATGCCCCTCCCACGCAAACTCCGCGCCATCGAGCCCGCCGCGCGCGGCGAACTCCCATTCGGCCTCGGTGGGCAGCTCCTTGCCGGCCCATTTGGCGTAAGCCTCGGCGTCGCGATAGGAGATATGCACAACAGGATGGTCGTCGAGACCTTTGATCGAGCTGTCGGGCCCGTAAGGGTGGCGCCAGTCCGCGCCGAAGCCGAAGGTCCACCAGTTCGACCAGTTCTTGAGATCGACCGGGCCCTTGGACTTCACGAAGACGAGGGAGCCGGCGCGGAGCATATGCGGCAGCGCGCCGGGATAGTCCTTCGGGTCGGGCGCGATCTCGGCGAAGGTGACGTGACCCGTCTCCCTGACGAAGCGCCGGAACTCGGCATTCGTCACCGGCGTCGCATCGATCCAGAAGCCGTCGACCTTGACGCGATGGGCGGGCGCTTCCTCCGCATAATGACGGTCCGAGCCCATGGTGAACTCGCCACCCGGAATGAAGACCATTTCGGTCTCGGGCCTGGCCTTGGCCTTGGGCCCACCTGCCCGCTTGACCTTGCGCGCGATGCTCATGCAGCTCACCGCCTAAGGGCTAGTCTTTGCCGCCGGAAAGATCGTCTTCCAGTCGGCCTTCATGTCTACCACGGTCCAACCCTTGGCAGTCGCCTCATCGAGCGCCTTGTCGAGCTTGCCGACGTCGGAATTGCGGTCATAGGC
>JALHTP010000071.1 GCA_022865725.1 Methyloceanibacter sp.
CACTAAGTCCCAGCGCTTCGGCTTCACCCAGTGTAAGTCCGTCCTTATCTCCAAGTGCATCAGTATCGCCAAGCGTATCTCCATCAATAAGCTCAAGCGTTTCTCCTTCTGCATCTCCTAGTCTCAGCCCATCCGAGAGCGTATCCCCCTCCGAGTCACCTTCAGAAAGTCCTAGCGAATCACCCTCGGAGAGTCTTAGCGAATCACCATCAGTCAGTCCTAGCGTTTCTCCGAGCATAAGTCCATCCGCGCCATTATCGCAATGTGTTCAAGACATAGTACTAAGATTCCTGGAAAGCGCAAGTATTTCACCTTCCGTATCTCCCAGTTTATCCCCATCCGAATCTGAATCCCCTAGTATAAGTCCAAGTGAAAGTCCCTCAGTTTCTCCAAGCATTTCTCCCTCAGTAAGTCCATCTGTTAGTCCAAGTGCCTCTCCATCAGTTAGTCCAAGTGAATCACCTAGTCTGTCTCCATCCGAGTCTGTCTCACCGAGTATAAGTCCTTCAGTATCACCCTCTTTATCCCCAAGTGCATCAGTATCACCTAGTGTTTCTCCATCTGAAAGTCCCTCTATATCTCCAAGCGTAAGTCCGTCATTAAGCCCATCCGCTAGTGTATCTCCGTCAGTCAGTCCTTCAGTTAGTCCCAGCGAATCACCTTCAGTAAGTCCTAGTATTAGTCCCTCCGCTTCAGTCAGCCCTAGTATTTCGCCAAGTGTATCACCTAGTATTTCACCTAGTGAAAGTCCGAGCCTTTCTCCATCGGCTAGTGTATCCCCCAGTGTTAGTCCAAGTATTTCCCCAAGTATCAGTCCATCGGAATCACCGAGTCTATCGCCATCAGCATCGATATCACCTTCTGTTTCTGCAAGTATATCTCCGAGCATAAGTCCAAGCGTTTCACCCTCAGTAAGTCCATCTGCGAGTATCTCGCCAAGTGTTAGTCCAAGTGTTAGTCCATCGGAATCACCTTCGGTATCTCCAAGTCTAAGCCCCTCGGCTTCTGTATCACCTTCAGTAAGTCCTTCGATTAGTCCTAGTATTTCTCCGAGTATTAGCCCATCCATCTCTCCATCTGAGAGTGTATCGCCTTCTATAAGTCCTTCAGTTAGCCCAAGTATTTCTCCTAGTGTAAGTCCATCTATAAGTCCATCCGCTAGTGAATCACCTAGCGTTAGCCCAAGTGTTTCTCCAAGCGCTAGTCCGTCAGTATCGCCATCATTATCACCCTCTGCCAGTATCTCTCCAAGCGAGAGTCCATCAGTAAGTCCTTCTGTAAGTCCAAGCGTCTCGCCATCATTCTCTCCTTCGGCTTCCGTATCGCCTTCAGTCTCCCCCTCAGTTAGTCCTTCAGAAAGTCCTAGCGTCTCGCCATCATTATCTCCGAGTGCCTCCGTTAGTCCGTCAGTTAGTCCTAGTGTCTCTCCTAGTGTTTCTCCTAGTGCCAGTCCTTCTGTATCACCCTCTGTATCGCCGAGTTTATCACCAAGCGCATCTGTAAGCCCAAGTATAAGTCCGAGTGTAAGTCCTTCAGAGAGTCCATCCGTAAGTCCTTCGCTATCACCCTCAGCAAGCGTATCTCCTTCAATTAGTCCATCAGAAAGTCCATCTATATCTCCTTCGGTTTCGCCATCATTAAGTCCTAGTGCGAGTGTATCTCCCAGTGTAAGTCCTAGTATATCTCCAAGCATAAGTCCTTCAATATCGCCCTCGGTCAGTCCTTCAGCATCAGTATCACCAAGTGTATCACCGTCAGAGTCTCCAAGTGTTTCACTCAGTGTTAGTCCAAGTCTTTCCCCTTCCGCATCCGTAAGTCCATCCGTATCTCCTAGTATCTCTCCATCTGTAAGCCCTAGTGTAAGTCCTTCGGTATCTCCAAGCGCGTCTGTAAGTCCTAGCATATCTCCAAGTGTAAGTCCGTCCGTTAGTCCTAGTATTTCGCCATCGGTTAGTCCTTCGGAGTCACCCAGTCTCAGCCCATCAGCAAGTGTCAGTCCTTCGGTTTCCCCAAGTGAATCTCCGTCATTATCCCCCTCTGCAAGTATCTCTCCAAGTATCAGTCCAAGTGTTAGCCCGTCTGCTTCACCCTCGGTAAGTCCAAGTGCGTCACCATCGGTCAGTCCCTCACTCAGTCCAAGTGCGAGTGCATCTCCTTCAACTGCACCGCTTGGTTCAGAATCGGTCTCTCCTAGTGCTTCGGGTTCTGTTTCGCCAAGCGAATCACCCAGCCTTTCACCTTCTGCGAGTGTATCTCTAAGTGTCAGTCCTAGTGTTTCTGCTTCAGTAAGCCCTTCGGTATCACCCAGTCTGAGTCCTTCCGCGAGTGTATCTCCTTCCATTTCACCCTCAGTAAGTCCATCCGTCAGCCCATCGGTTTCTCCATCTATTTCTCCAAGTGCTAGTGTATCTCCCAGTATAAGCCCTAGTGTTTCCCCCAGTGTAAGTCCTTCGGTAAGTCCGTCATTATCTCCGAGTGCATCTGAAAGTCCAAGTGTATCGCCATCAGTCAGTCCTTCGGTCAGTCCTTCAGTCAGCCCATCGTTAAGCCCTAGTGCAAGTATTTCCCCCTCGGTTTCACCCAGCGTTTCACCTTCGGTCTCGCCTTCGGTTAGTCCGTCTATATCTCCATCCGCGAGCGTTAGCCCATCCGTCAGCCCAAGTATTTCACCATCTGTATCTCCTAGTGTCAGTCCAAGCCTAAGTCCATCAGCGAGTATAAGTCCGTCGATAAGCCCTTCGGTATCACCTAGCGTAAGCCCATCTGTTTCTCCAAGTCTATCGCCTAGTGCCTCGGTATC
>JALHTP010000072.1 GCA_022865725.1 Methyloceanibacter sp.
AGCGCGGCCAGCGCGGCGCGCGCTTGTCGATGAAGGCGCCGATGCCTTCCTCGGCCTCGGCGTCGAGCATGTTCTCCACCATGACCGCGGAGGCATAAGCATAGGCGTCTTCGAGTGACATATCGAGCTGGCGGTAGAAGGCTTCCTTGCCGATCTTGAGCGTGCGCTTCGGCTTCATAGCGATCTGGCGGCCGAGCTCGACCGCCTCGTTCACCACGCGGTCCGGCGCGGCCACGCGATTGACGAGGCCAAGCGACTTAGCATCTTCAGCACTCACCAGCTCGCCGAGCAGCAGCATCTCCATGGCCGCCTTGCGTGAGACATTGCGGCTGAGCGCCACCATGGGCGTCGAGCAGAAGAGCCCGATATTCACCCCTGGTGTGGCGAAGCGCGCATCTTGGCTCGCCACGGCGAGATCGGTGCTCGCGACCAGCTGGCAGCCCGCGGCCGTGGCGATGCCGTTCACCGCCGCGATGACGGGCTGCGGCGAGCGCACGATTGCCAGCATCATCTCCGAGCAGGCGGCGAGCGTCTTGGCAAAGAAGGCGCGGCCCCGGTCGGGATCGTTGCGGTGCGCCGTCAGCTCCTTCAGATCGTGGCCCGACGAGAAGGCCATGCCCTTGCCGGTGACGACGATGGCGCGGACGGCGTCGGAGGCGCCGATCTCGGCAACGGCGGAGGTTAGCGCCGCAATCAGCTCCTCCGAGAGCGAATTGCGCGCCTCCGGCCGGTTCAGCGTGAGCAGCGCGACCGGACCCTGGTCCTCGCGCAACAAGACTGTGTCGTTCACTACGAGCTCCGCGAGGGCAACCCATCCGCCCCGCGGCAAACCTATGTCACCCTAAGCCTCGCGGCAATCGCATCACTGGACTTTCATGACAGGCGCGACCTTGCCGATCATCTTCTCCACCAACTTGTAATTCTGGGGCAAAGGCTGAAGCTTGGCGAGCTTGGCACCGAGCTCGCGCACTTGCGCGATGGTCTTCTGCTTCTGCTCCTCCGTCAGCTTGGTGTCGTTTTCCGCCTGGGCAACGAGCTGGTTCATCATCTTGTCGAGCTCGTCCAACCCCTTTCCTTCGCGCAAATAGGCATAGCTCATGACGACGGACTGCGCGACGTCTGACCATTCCTGGAGGTCCTTGAAGCCATGCTTGGTCGCGACCGCCGTCATCGCCTCGCGCTTCTCCGGCGGCAACGCATCGAGATCGCTCTTGTCGCTATCGCCCTTGTCGCTATCGCTCTTGCCGCTCGGCTCGTCGGGCGTCTGGGCGGCCGGAAACTTGGCGCCGATCTCGCGCATTTCGGGGTAGGAGGCAACGAAGCGGTTGATCATGTCTTCGGTCAGGGGAACTTGATGAGCCTCTTCGGCCATCTTATCGAGCACGGCGGGATCGAATTCATCGGCGGCAAGCGCCGGCGCTAGCGGCGCGCCGAGAGAAAACAAGAGAAGCGCGGCGAGGAGAAGAAAGCGGGACATGGGGGGAACTCTTTCTCTGCAAGGCGTTGAAAGTCTGACCCGTTACACCACGCGCTTTCCCATGGGGCGATGCCTAGCCTGGACATTCTGCTATGGAAGAACTTCACCAGCCCTCGGTCACGATATTGCGGTATAGTGATACCACATCGCTAATAGGCGGATTTCGCACAATATTCCCTGTTACCCTTGACCTTTAGAAATTGAGCCGGTAGAAGCGCCGATCCTCCGACCGGGACGCGGGAACCATGAAGACCTTTTCAGCCACGCCAAAGGACATCGAGAAGTCCTGGATCCTCATCGACGCGGCCGGCCTCGTCGTCGGCAGGCTCGCATCGCTCATCGCCATGCGGCTCCGCGGCAAGC
>JALHTP010000073.1 GCA_022865725.1 Methyloceanibacter sp.
ATCGGCCGCCAATACCATTGCCGGCCTCGCCTCCTTCGGCGCCAAATGCGGCTTCATCGGCAGAGTGGCGGCCGATCAGTTCGGCGGCATCTTCCGCCACGACATCCGCTCGCTGGGGGTGGCCTATGACACTCTGCCGGCGAGCGACGGGGCGCCGACCGCCCGCTGCTTGATCCTGGTGACGCCCGACGGCGAGCGCACCATGAACACCTTTCTCGGCGCGAGCGTGGACTTCACCCCTGAGGACCTCGACCTTGCCCTGATCGGTGCTTCCAGGATCGTCTATCTGGAGGGCTATCTGTTCGACCGCGACGAGGCCAAGGCCGCCTTCCGAGCGGCGGCGCGAATGGCCAAGAAAGCGGGCGCCAAGGTCGCGCTCAGCCTGTCGGACGCCTTTTGCGTCGACCGCCACCGCGACGACTTCAAGGCCTTCGTGCGGAAAGGCGCCGATATCGTCTTCGCCAACGAGAAGGAGATCACCACCCTTTACCAGGTGAACAGCTTCGAGGCGGCGGCCGACAGGGCGCTCCAGGACTGCGAAATGGCGGTGCTGACCCGCTCCGAAGCGGGCTCGGTCATCGTGGCCCAAGGCGAAACCTTCGAGATTCCCGCCGAATCAGTCCCCCAGGTGGTCGATGTGACCGGAGCCGGCGACCTCTATGCCGCCGGTTTCCTCTATGGGCTGACACGAGGGGCGCCACTGGAATCCTGCGGGGCGCTGGGCAGCCTCGCCGCTGCCGAGGCCATCGGCCATATCGGCGCCAGGCCCGAAATCTCCTTGCGCAAGCTCGCCAAGGAGAGGGGTCTGATCGGCTAGAAGGTAGATGATGGCGCTTGTGGCTTTTGGGCCACGCGATGCCAAAATCGTCTTATGGCGCTTGGAGATAACCACTTGAGAAGGCCGTTCGCTGCTATGTTTGGCACGAGTTTGATGGGGGCCTCCATGCGTATTTCGATTCGTGTACTGGCGGTAACCGCGACAGCGGTGGCGGCTTTTGCGCCGGCCGCTCATGCCCAAGACATGACGACGGCCAGCTTCGGCGGCACGACGATCTATATCGGCGGCGGTGTCCAGTTTCTGTCCCTCCCCGACATCAAGTTCACCGAGGCCGGTGGTAGTCGGCAGAAAAACAGCGAGAGCGACTGGCTGGACTTCGGTGGCGCGGCCGGCGGCGGCATCGAGACGGCGCTTGGCTTTTGGGGCGGCTATCGCGTGACCGGCGGCGTCAAAGGTTTCTGGGCCAATCTGGAAACCGACGACCGCAAGGGATGCAATGGCGGCTCGAACTATTGCACCGTCATCGCCCCGACCGGCGAACTCATCGGCACCAGCGGAACTCTCTCCACCAAGACCGACCGCGATGTCGACTATTGGGGCGGCCAAGCCGAGCTGAAGTTCGGGCGTCCGGAGCCCGTGAACGTCAAGCCCAATCTCTACCGCAACGACTACTTCATCATCGGCGCCGACGTGCGCGGCATCGACCAGAATAACACCCTACGCAGTTCGGCCGGCACCAACTTCGCCTACAAAGAGAGCCTCGATACCACGTATTACGGCGGCTATATCGGCATCGGGGGCGAGTACAGCTTCGGCTTCATCCCATTCTTCGGTTCTGCCGTGAAAGGCGTAGGCGGCATCTATGACCGTCTCGGATTGCGCACCTTCATCAACCTGCGCGGCGGTCTCTACCAGGCCGACACCGACTATACCGGCCGTTTCGCCTCCGGGTCGTTTGGCTCCAGCCTGTCCCAGTCGAACGACGATCTCGCCTTCATCGGCACGATCTCGCTTGAGACAAGGAAGCAGCTTGGCTCTCGCACCAGCCTGTCGCTGTGGACCGACTACGAATACATCTCCTCGGTGCCGAAGATGCACTACGCCGACGACAACGGGAGCCCGACACGGATCGGCGACGAGGGCGTGTTTGCCAGCCGCACCATGCTGCGCTTGAACATCAGCCTTGGCGCTCAGCAGCTCTACGAAGAGCCGCTGAAGTAGCGCATCCATTGTCATTCCCGCGAAAGCGGGAATCCAGTCGCCACCGATCACGGTGCTGGATTGCCCGGTCAAGCCTGGCAATGACAGACAATGCCTCAGAGCTTCCGAAGCGCCACCGTCTCCACCGCATGATCGGCGCCTTTGCGCAGGATGAGATCGGCGCGCTGCCGCGTCGGCAGGATGTTCTCGTTCAAATTGGCGAGATTGATCGACCGCCAGATCGATAGGCCGGTGGCGACCGCTTCCTCCTCCGAGAGCGTGGCATAGCGATGGAAATAGGAGGCGGGGTCGCGGAACGCCGTTTGCCGGAGCCTTAAGAAACGCTCCACATACCAGCTCTCGACCAGCTCGGCGGCGGCGTCGATATAGATCGAGAAATCGAAAAAGTCGGAGACGAAGGGAATGGCCTCCCCGTCTTTGGGCAGCTTGGCCGGCTGGAGCACGTTGAGGCCCTCGACGATGACGATGTCGGGACGCTGGATGCTGAGCGGCTGGTCCGGCAGCACGTCGTAGATCAGGTGGGAATAGACCGGCGCCTCGACGCGATCCTTTCCCGATTTCACCTCGCCGAGGAAATTGAGCAGCTTGGTCAGATCGTAGCTCTCGGGGAAGCCCTTGCGGTTCATCAGCCCGCGCGCCTCGAGCACTTCGTTGGGGAAGAGGAACCCGTCGGTCGGCACCAGCTCGACGCGTGGGTGGCTCGGCCAGCGGGCAAGCAGCGCTTGCAGCACGCGCCCCGTGGTGCTCTTGCCGACGGCGACGCTTCCCGCCAGGCCGATGATGAACGGCATCTTGCCGTCGCCCTTGCGCAGGAACCGCGTCGTGCTGCCATGCAGGCTCTGGGCCGCCTCGACATAGAGGTTGAGCAGGCGGCTGAGCGGCAGATAGATGTCGACGACCTCGTCCGCCGAAACCCGCTCGGTGAGGCTCGACAGATTGTCGAGCTCGGCCTCGGAGAGCGGCATGGGCGTATCGGCCCTGAGCCGCGCCCACTCTTCGCGCAGATAGACGGTGTAAGGGGAGAACGCGACGAAGGGACGCGGATTCATGGGAACGCGCTCACCGGTCAGCGCGACGCGGTTTTCCGTCTCTTCTGTTCAAGCGCCGTCGCGCTCATGCGCCGCTCCAGCTCATCGAGTACGTCGTCAAGCGGGATGTGCCGGGACTCTAGCACCACGAGAAGGTGATAGAGCAGGTCGGCCGTCTCCCCGACCAACGCCTTCGCGTCCTGAGCCAGCGCGGCAATCGCCACTTCGACCGCCTCTTCGCCCAGCTTCTTGGCCGGCTTGACCGGGGCGCCGTCGAGCAGCCGCCGCGTATGGGAGTCTTCGGGCCTTGCGGTCCGGCGCGTCTTGATGATGGCGGCGAGCCGGCTCAGCACATCGTTGCTCATGTCTTGGCTCATACACTGCTGCGGCGGGCGAGGGAATAGGCTCGTCCAGGTAATCCCTACCAAAAGTGCGGCATCTGCCCGTTTGCCGGGCAGGATCGCCGATCTAAGGCCGCTTCCTCCGCCTCGGAGGGCTAGGGGTCCAGCCGCATGGGGAGCCCGGCCGCCTGCATGTGCCGCTTGGCCTCGCCGATCGAGTGCTCGCCATAGTGGAAGATCGAGGCTGCCAGCACGGCCGAGGCATGGCCCTCGCGCACGCCCTCGACCAGGTGATCCAGCGTGCCGACCCCCCCGCTCGCGATCACCGGGACCGATACGGCGTCGGCAATGGCCCGGGTCAGCTCAAGATCGAAACCTTTGCGCGTGCCGTCGCGGTCCATGGAGGTGAGCAGGATCTCGCCGGCGCCGAGCGCCACCATCTCCCGCGCATAGGATATCGCCTCGATACCGGTCGCCTCGCGCCCGCCATGGGTGAAGATCTCGAAACGCGGCGTCGCACCATCTGAAGTGACGCGCTTGGCGTCGATGGCGACCACGATGCATTGCGCGCCGAATTTCTCCGATGCGGCCCGCACCAGGCTCCTGTCCTTTACCGCCGCCGTATTGATGGAGACCTTGTCGGCGCCGGCTTCGAGCAGCGCGCGCACGTCCTCCACGCTGCGCACCCCGCCGCCCACGGTCAGCGGCATGAAGCAGCGCTCGGCCGTGCGGGCGACCACGTCGAGGATGGTGCCGCGCTTCTCGTGGCTCGCGGTGATGTCGAGAAAGCAGAGCTCGTCGGCGCCGGCCTGGTCGTAAGCCGCGGCGGCCTCGACGGGATCGCCGGCATCGCGCAGATCGACAAAGTTGATGCCTTTGACGACGCGGCCGTCTTTCACATCGAGGCAGGGGATGACGCGGATCTTCAGCATGGCTGCGGACTTACATCTCAAGTGCTTGTTTGCTTGGGTCGGCGCAAGCTGACGAAAAAAATAATCAGCGCCGCCGCCGCCCAGATGCAGAACAGCACGGCGCCCGCCGGCAGCGAGAGATACGAGTACCAGATGGCGAAATCCAGATTGTAAAACGTCTCGCCATAGTCCTTGCCGTTGATCACACAAGGGATCACCCGGTTGAGATCGACCTGGCAGCCGAGCGCTTCGGCGAATTCCTGTCTGGCGAGCGCGATGAGCGCAGGGCCAAACGCGATCAATGCGATCAGGACAAGCAAAATGACGAAGATGGTGCGTGCGCGCATGACTCAGCCCTGCTTCAGACCTTGGTGTCTACGCGGCTGGCGGCGATCAGTCCCAGCGCCTCGCGCGCATCGAGCCGCCCATCGTAGAGCGCGCGGCCGGCGATGGCGCCCGCCAACATCGCATAGCGCGGCTCGAGCAGGCGCTTCACGTCCTCGATCGACGCCAGACCTCCGCTCGCAATCACGGGGATCGAGATGGCCTCGGCGAGCGCCGCTGTGGCTTCGAGATTGAGACCTTCGAGCACCCCGTCGCGGGCGATGTCGGTGTGGATGATCGCGGCGACGCCGCAATCCTCGAACCTTTGCGCGAGCTCGAGCACGTCGAGCGCGCTCGTCTCGGCCCAGCCTGCGACCGCCACCTTGCCGTCGCGCGCATCGATGCCGACGGCGATGCGGTCCGGAAACTTGCGGCAGGCTTCGCGCACGAGATCCGGCTCGCGCACCGCCGCCGTGCCGAGGATCACCCGCGTGACGCCCTCCCCGAGCCAGGCCTCGACGGTGGCCAGCGAGCGGATGCCGCCGCCGAGCTGAACCGGAATCTTGACCGCCTTCAGGATCGCCGCCACGGCAAGCGCGTTCACCGGC
>JALHTP010000074.1 GCA_022865725.1 Methyloceanibacter sp.
CCTCGCCCCTTATCTCAGCGCTCACGATCTCTCCGTGCTGATCGATTTTCTGCTGTTCGCCGCGACGCTCGCCTGCGTTGCCATCTTTAATCGTCATACATTCGCCGCCGCCCTGATCGGCCTCGGCGTCATCACGCTGAAGAAGCTTGTGGGGACCGGCTTTAACGAGGGACCGGGACTAGCCGGCCTCCTCACGCATTACGAGCATGAATGGGTTCTCCTGACGAACCTGTTCCTGCTTCTGGTCGGCTTTGCTCTCCTTGCCCGCCATTTCGAGGAGAGCCGCATCCCTGACTGGATGCCGTCGGCTCTACCCGACAACTGGACCGGTGGTTTGGTGCTTCTGGTTCTCGTGTTCGTCATCTCCTCATTCCTCGACAATATCGCCGCGGCGCTGATCGGCGCGACCATTGCGCGGCATGTGTTCAAAGGCCGCGTCCGCATCGGCTACCTCGCGGCAATTGTCGCCGCGGCCAACGCCGGCGGCGCGGGCAGCGTCATCGGCGACACGACGACGACAATGCTGTGGATCGCCGGAGTCAGCCCCCTTCAGGTGCTTCATGCCTATGTCGCAGCTGCGGTCGCGCTGCTTGTCTCGGGCATCCCGGCATCGCTTGCCCAACAGAAATACGCACCGATCGTCAAGGACCGGCCGTCAGGCCTGCAAATCTCGTTCAGATACGTTGCCGCCGTCGTCATCGTGCTCGCTTCGGCGATCGGTGCCAATGTCGGCGCCCATTTGTTCGACGCCCACATTCTGGACCAGATGCCCCTGATAGGGCTGGCAGTGGCGGCGGCGATTTTCCTGACCGCGCCGTTCGCGCGGCCGGATTGGTCCGTCGTTCCGCGTGCTGCACGCGGGGCAATCTTTCTGCTCGCTCTGGTCTCCATGGCATCGATGATGCCGGTCAAATCCTTGCCGTTGCCCAGCTGGGAGACCGCGCTCGGGCTCGGCTTCGTCTCGGCCGTGTTCGACAATATTCCGCTGACCGCGCTCGCCATAAAGCAGGGCAACTATGACTGGGGTTTCCTGGCCTATGCCGTCGGTTTCGGCGGCTCCATGATCTGGTTCGGGTCGTCCGCCGGCGTCGCGGTTGCGGGCCTGATGCCGGAAGCGAGATCCACGGCCCGATGGTTGAAAGAGGGATGGCCCGTGGCGCTTGCCTATGTCGCAGGGTTCTTCCTCATGCTTGCGCTGCTTGATTGGAACCCTGAGAGCCTCTAGCGGCACCTTAGGCGCCGCGGATTTCGAGGGGTCTCTTAGCGAATTAGCGTGCCGGTGGCTTGTCGTCATTGGCCGGAAGCCGGCGCGCGCTCTCCCGGAGCGCCTCTTTCAATGAGGCCGGGCGGTGATATTTGCCGAGCAGATCGCCGAAGGCCTCGTCGGCGAGCTCCTGCAAGCTCCTGCCGGTATCTTTGGCGAGCATCTCGAGCGCGAGCCAGATTTCGGGCGCGAACTCGATCAGCTTGCGCTTGGCGTAACTCGTATGGGGGCGAGAGAGCATGCTCGATCCTGGCCAATTCGAAAATTGGCCCTAAGCATAACCGATTCGTCCCGCCTTAAGCAGACCTCGCCCGGCCTTTAGTCCTGCCGCGCCTCGGGCACGATGACCCTGAGCGCGCGGGGGCGCGAGCGATAGTGCAGGGGCGTGTGCATGATCTTCACCTCGCCGTCGAGCGCCACCGGCAGCCGGCTCGTCTTAGCGGAGATCTCGGCCTCGCGAAGCTGAAGCGTCTCGAGGTCGCGCGCTTGATCCAGTTGGCCGAAACATAGCCTGCAAACCATCCAGAAGAACTCCAGCGGATCGCGCGGCTTCACCACATAGAACCAAAGCTCGCCCGTGTCGAAACGCTGCCGCCGTCCGAAGGTGAAGAGCTCCATGCCATATTCATTGTTGCCAACGAACAGGCAGGGCGTGCGATAGGGGCGCGCAAAGCCTTCGGCCGAGATGCGCAAGCGCCGCCGCGGGAAATGCCGCAGCATGCGGAAGAAGGCCGGCACCATGGCGATCCATTTGGCGAGCTTGTGGTTGGCTCTCCGCCGTTCGCGGTCGATGACCATGTAGGGATAAATGCCGATCGAGGAGTTGTTGATGAAGATCTCGCCGTTGACCTCCGCGAGATCGACGATGCGCAGATGCCCCGCGGCGATCGCCGCCGCCGCTTCTTCCACCGGCAGGGGAATGCCGAGATCCTTGGCGAAATGATTGAGCGTGCCGAGGGGAAGCACGCCGAGCGGCACGGAGGTGCCGGCAAGCACGCTTGCCACGGTGCGGATGCTGCCGTCGCCTCCGCCGACGACGACAGCGTCGATCTCGCCGCGCTTGGCTTGTGCAAGGGCCCGCTCGGCGGCGTCGTGCAGCCCGTCGCCCTCGACGAACTTGATCTCGGCCGTGACGCCGTGCTGCGCTAGCCCCGCGGCAAGGCCGGTGCGGACATCCTCGGCAAGCGCCTGGCTGAAGGCGCCGGCGCCGGCATTCATCAGCGCCACGACGCGTCGTACCGCGACGCTTGCCAGCGGCTCCGAAGCAAGTTCAAGCGTCGATGCGTCCGCCATGGGTCTCTCTTGGCAGCGCAGGCCCGCTGCAAAGCGAAACTACCAGCGCGTGAACGGGGAGCGAAAGGGCAATGCCCCTCAAATCCTCGGCTCGAGATGAAGGATGGTGAGCAGGCCGAAGCTGCGCCGGCGGACGATCGGCGCGGCCTCGGTGTCTTTGGCGCTTTTGAGCCAGCTTTGAACCGCCCAATCGAGCACCTTCGGCCCGAACCGGCCAAGATCGAGATAATAGACGATCCAATAGAGGAGCGAGGTCATGGTGCGATAACGACGGTGCATGGCTTTCGGTTGCACTTGCTTTCCGGCATTTTCGCGACGGCTTCGCGGCGGCTATCAGGATTTCCGCGCTTCC
>JALHTP010000075.1 GCA_022865725.1 Methyloceanibacter sp.
AGCTTGGGGTCGTTGCCCGGCGGCACCATGGTCCCGATAAAGGCCGTCGTGTCGTAGACCTTCCGTCCCTTCTCGGAGCCGTCATAGATGCGCGCCTGGAATAGCACCTGCCCGGCGCGGGCCGCTTCGATCAGGGCAAGGCTGTGCTGCGTCGGAAACAGCACCTGGCCTGACAGGTTGAGCTCGGCTTGCGCGGGCTGGCTCAGCTTCACCTTGACGGCCTCGCTCGGGGTCTCGCGCACCGCGCGGCCCATGGTGACGTCGCCGAGCTTGTCGTTCAGATATTGCGCCGACTGGAAGCGGAACTTCTGGCCGTCGCCCTGCTCCCAGGTCGAGGATCTGAGATCGGTCAGGTTGGTCTGCCCTTGGGAATCGGTCATCTGCGTGACCATGCGCATATTGAGCGAATAGCCGTCGCATTCGGAGCCGGTGAACTCGAACACCATGCGGCCATCGATGCCGGTGATGCCCGAGGCGGAACGGGCATCGTCGAGCGTCATCTCGTAGATGGCGCGGTGCGCCACGAGCTTGTTCGGCTCTTTGGCCGCAAGCGCCTGAGCATGACCGGTGAGCGTCAAGCCGATGAGCGGGGCCGCAAGCAGCACAAGCGCCAGACGCTCGCCAAAACGAACCATGCTGTTCCACTTCTCGTTAAGTCGATCGCGCCGGGGCAAATGGCGGGCGCGCCAAGCGTTTTTCGCATCAACGGCCTTGCCGGACAAGAGGCCCCCAATGGGGCTTCGCTTGCAGGACCGCCAAATTTGCTCGATGCTTTAGGACTCTAAGGCAAGGCGTGCCGAAAGGCGATGAGGAGGCGACATGGCAGGAGAGATCGAAGCACGGCTGAAGGCGCTCGACCTCGTCCTCCCGGAGGTGCCCACCCCGGTTGCCGACTACGTGTCCTATCTCCATCTCAACGGCCAGCTTTATGTGGCGGGGCAACTCCCGTTCAAGGCGGGGCGCATCGCCGTTACCGGCACGCTCGGCGCGGACCTCGATCTCGATCAGGGCCAGGATGCCGCGAGGCTCTGCGCGCTGAATATTCTCGCCCAGGCGAAAGCGGCCTTAGGCGACCTCGACCGCATCGTCCAATGCCTTCGCCTGAACGGCTACGTGAATGCCGGTCCCGGTTACACCGACCATCCCAAGGTCATCAACGGCGCCTCTGAGCTGATCGTCAAGGTGCTCGGGCAGAAGGGACGCCACACGCGCATCGCGGTGGGATGCTCGAGCCTGCCGCTCAACGCCGCCGTCGAGATCGATGCGATTTTTGCGATAAATTAGCCCTCCTGGCCTGAGCGCCTCACATGGCCGAGCTTTATTGGTTGCAGCGGCCGATCGCCCATCGCGGCCTGCACGACGCGGCCAAGGGCATCGTCGAGAACAGCGTCTCCGCGGTCAGGGCCGCCATGGGCGCCGGCCTCGCCATCGAGGTCGACCTGCAATGCGCCGCGGGCGATATGCCGATCGTCTTCCACGATGCAACACTCGACCGGCTGACCCTGGAGACCGGCCCCGTCGCCGCGCGGACCGCGGACGCGCTGTCGAGCATCCCCTTGCGCAACAGCCCCGACTGCATTCTCTCGCTGCCGGCCCTGCTCGCTCTCGTCAACGGACACGTGCCGCTCGTGCTCGAAGTGAAGAGCACCTGGACGCGCGACGGCAAATTCGAGGCGAACATCGCCAAGATGCTCGAATCCTACAAAGGGCCTGTCGCGGTGATGTCGTTCGATCCTTATTCGGTGGCGGCGTTTCGCGAAATCGCGCCTCAACTGCCGCGCGGCCTGGTCGGCGAGCGGTTCGACGACGAGCCCTATTGGTCGGAGCTTACGCTCTGGCAGCGCCTCGCCATGCGCAACCTGCTCACCTCCGCCTTCGCGCGGCCCCACTTCATCGCTTACGATATCAAGGCGCTTCCCGCGCTCGCGCCGTTCCTCGCGCAGACCCTGTTCGGGCTCCCGCTTCTGACCTGGACTGTGCGGACCAAAGAAGAGCGCGAGCGCGCATTGCGCTATGCCGACGCCATGATCTTCGAAGGGATCGCGCCTTAGTCCCATGGGCGATATCGAAAAGCCCCCAGCCTATGCAGAGCGCGAACCCGCGCGCTCATCCGTCGTGCTGCGCATCGCTTCGGCCATCGCCGATGTGCCCGCGGCGGATTGGGATGCCTGCGCGCGTGGCGCGGAGCCGCCGCAGCTTGGCGCATCGTATCCCGCCAACCCATTAATTTCGCATGCTTTTCTGCGCGCCTTGGAAGAGAGCGGCTCAGCCGCTCAAGAC
>JALHTP010000076.1 GCA_022865725.1 Methyloceanibacter sp.
CCGAGTGATCGAGCGCAGTAACCTGCTGTCGGGCCGATTGGCCGGACTGCTGCTCGCCGACCAGGGCGCGGAGGTTTTTGTGGAACGCGCAGGCCCGACGCCGGCGGCGGGCCAAAGCGTCGCGCTCGACGACGCCTATTTCGACCGTGGCAAGATCGCACTGCCGCCGGGCGCCGCGACGGATGCCGCTTCTGCCGACGTCGTTATCGTCGATGGAACCGTGCAATTCGCGCGAGTGCCACATCAGATCCTTGTGCGAATCGTCGCGGCGCTGCCGGGCGACGATGCCTACGGACACCTGCCGCACGATTGTTCGGAGGACCTGATCAACGCGATTGGCGGCTTTTTCACCAACATGAGCGTCTCCGGCCCGATCCTCAACCGGCCGGTAATCTACACGCCGATCCCGCTGCCTTCTGTCTATTGCGGCGTCAACAGCGCGGTGGCGGCTGTCTCGGCCCTGGTGGACCGGCTGCGCACCGGCCTGGGTCGGGAGATCATCGCCAGCCGCATCGCCGGCGGGCTGTCGGCGATCGGCGCGCTCAGCATCACCTCTAAAGGGCTGCCCGACTTTCTCGAGCCGATTGTCATCGGCGGCCTGCCGCCAGGGATGACGCCCGAGCAGTTTCACACCTTCGTGGCCGACGCGATCCGCGAGCCCGAACGGCAGATGTGGCTAGAACGGCGCTTTGCGCCCTTCTCGACGCCCTACCGCACGCGGGACAATAGATGGATCCTGCCAATGGCCGGCCCAAACGGCCGGCTTTCCCGGCGCCTGCTGGAAGCCATGGGGTTGTGGGACCAGGCCCTCGCCACCGGCGCAGTCTTCGTCAGCCCGTATGATCCCGCCAACATCGCCGATGCGCGGAGCAACCTGGCCGACAGTCTCTCGCTCGGCTTCACCTACACTTCGCGCCTTGCCGACCTGCTGGAACCCGCTTTCGCGACCCGCACCGCGGCGGAATGGGAGCGCTTCCTCGCCGCGCATGGCTCGGCGGGCAGCATCATCATGACCTGGGAGGAGTGGCAAAACGACGCCGACGCGCGCACGGCCGGCGTCTTCGCCGAGATTCCCGAGACCGATGGCGTACAGATCGGGAGGACGAATTGGATGCGCAGCGCGCAGCCCTACGCGCCGGTTATCGCTCGCCGAGCCGCCTCTGCGCTGCCCGACCGCACGGTGCCGCTGCCGCCCGCGACGGGCCGTGCCAACGCGCGCCTGCCGCTGGAAGGTTACACGGTGGTGGACATGACCAACGTGCTGGCCGGGCCGAGCTGCACGCGGATGCTTGTCGAGCTTGGCGCTACGGTGACGCGCGTGGACGTGATGGATCCACAGCACGCTCCGACCATCCACGTGATGTGGTCGGGCGAGAACTCGGTTGGCAAGCGGAGCATCATCCTCGAGCGGCGAAAGCCGGAAGGGCTGGCTATCATCCACCAGATCGCCGCGCGCGCCGACATTGTCTGCTGCAACATGATGGACGACCAGATGGGGCGCCTCGGCGTCGACGCGGCCTCGCTGGCGCAGCTCAATCCGCGCGGCATTGGCCTGCAGATCACCGCCACCCGCGGCGAGCGGCACGGGCCGCGGCATCACGACAAGGGCTACGATCCCTCCATCCAGGGCACCACCGGGGTGATGATGCGCTTCGGCGGGCCGGAGACGCCGACCTTCCACGGCATCGCCTCGGCAGTGGACTATCTGTGCGGGTATCTCGGTGCGCTATCGGGCGTGCTCGCGCTCTACGCCCGGGAGCGGCGCGGCGACAGGCGCGGCGACTGGGCGGAGACCTCGCTCTGCAACGCAGCCACCCTAATCCAGCTCCTGTTCCAACGCCCCAGCAGCGATGCACCTGCCAGCGCTCGCGGGCAACTCGCCACCGGCATGACGGCGGGCGAGCGCGTGTATCGGCTCAGCGACGGCTGGATCTTCGCCCAAGCGCCGCGCGACATAACGACGGAGCTTGGCAGCCTGACTCGAACCGATGCGCTAGTCTGGTGCGCGCAGAGGAACATCCTTGCGACGCCGGTTCAGACCTGCAAGGAACTCGCCGACCGCCATCGCGACGCCCCTTCACGCACCGTCCGCTTCGAAAAGCTCGAGAAGGATGGCTGGACGACGGAGTGTTTCGCTCCGACCTGGTTCGCGTTCGACGGCGAGCCACAGCCGCGCCCGCCCGCGGCCTCGCGCATCGGCGCGGACGGTCCGGCGGTCCTGGCCGAGCTCGGGTTCCAGCCAGAGGAAGTTAAGCAACTCGTCGCCAGCGGGGCTGTCGGTCGGACCGAGTGGGCGAAAGGCTGATCGCGGAGGAGGGACGATGCGCTACGCTTGCGACCCAGTGAAGGGGGTGCTCGCCGTCGGGCGTTGTCACATTAAGTGAAATTGGCCCAATTTGGACGATCAACCAACAGGCTAAGTCGCTGAAATCCCTTGCGTCAACATTGGCGATTGTCGGCAAATTCCGCTCAGTCTGACTTAATGTGACAACACTCCTCCGCGTGTTGATCCGGCGGATGAGTATTGAGAACCCGCTTTGGGGAGCGCCGCGCATCCACGGCGAGTTGCTCAAGCTTGGGTTTGAGGTCGCGCAGTCGAGCGTGGCCAAATACATGGTCAAGCGACGCGGGCCGCCAAGCCAGGGATGGCGCACCTTTGTGCGTAACCACGCGCCGGATATTGCCGCCATGGACGTGTTCATTGCCCCGACCATTGGCTTCGACCTGCTCTATGCCTTCGTCATCGTTCGGCTGGACCGCAGAGACCTCGTCTGGATCAATGTCACAACAAACCCGACGGCAGAATGGATTGCCCGTCAAATAACCGAGGCATTTCCTTGGGACGATGCCCCGCAACACCTCATTCGCGATCGGGATCGGATCTACGGCACCATCGTCACGCGCCGATTACGCGCCATGGGCATCCGGGACAGGCCTACTGCACCAGCCTCGCCTTGGCAGAACGGCTTTGCCGAACGGCTGATCGGATCCATCCGGCGCGAGTGTGTCGACCATCTCGTCGTCTTGGGCGAGGCGCATCTGCGCCGAATCCTGAAAGCCTATGCTCGCTATTACAACGACATCAGAACCCACTGGTCCTTGGATAAAGATGCGCCGGTCTCTCGCCCGGTTCAGCGGACCGGAAGCATTAGTTCACACGTGATCCTCGACGGACTTCATCACCACTACGTTCGGGTTTAGGTTTTCGGTACACACAGGTGAGCGTGGCGCTCTTTTCGAAGACGCGGACGCCGGCGTACGGCGAGGGCCCGGTCTCAGCCCATGAGAGCTGCTGTGCCGCGACTTGCGCTGCCGCCTCCTGGCCACCTAATGGTGCGAGACCCGTGGCGAGTGCGCCCATGCCGACGCTCCGCAACAGAGCGCGACGCGTCATCGCGGACGAGCCTTCTCTGGTCTTTTCGGAATCACTATCCCGGGTCATCGTTCAACTCCCTGTCCTAAGGCACCCTTCCAGGTGCCTCTTACGATTCTGCGGCGCGCAAGATTGCTCTCAGGCACCTGTCCCTGATTTCGCGCCGCTTATTGCCATAGCTAGAGAATTACCCGGAACTTAAATGCGGGGATTACGATAACATCCTCGGCAGGGTTGAACGACGGGTCGAACACGACCTGCAGCCCGGGCGTAACAGTGCTATTGGGCGTAAGCTGTATTCGCCAGTACGCGTCGAATCCGTACTGATCGCGAGCCTCGAAGCCCGGGAAAAGATCTTCAAGCGGCTCTGACCAAACGGTGCCGAAAGCGGCCTCTCCGCGGATCCCGAATGGGTTAAGGTAGGCAAGCCCGCCCGTCAGCGTGTTCTCTGCGAAAGTCGTCGAGATGCCGCCGCCCCTCGCGGTGTTGTGGGTGAAGCCGGCAAAAGCGACGACGTTGCCCATCTGCTTCTCGCCGTAAATACGGAAGCCCCCACCCGCCTCGTTCGGGAGAACATTGGGATCTCGCGTGATGCGCTCGTCGGCGTAAAACAGGTCGATGTGAATATGGTCAAACTCGCCGTTCGGACGCGTCCAGCGGTAGCCGAACTCCGCACCATAGAAATACTGCCGTTCGTCGAAGAAGGTGTTCCAGTTTAGCCCCAATGCTGCCGGGTCACCGTTCATGTCATTGATCGTGCCGACCACATACGGCCCGGTCGTTTGGTTCGGCCGCCAAGTGGTCGCGACACCGAAGCCGAATGTGGGATACGGGATTTGTTCCTGGAATGCGAATGGGCTTGCTGTGAACGAAGTGCGCGCGTCCTTGAAGCGGGAAAAGTTGTAGACGGCTTGCGCCCCTTGGTTGCCGACGCGAAAGTTGAAGCTTCGAGTGATCCACTGCTCCCAGAAGAGATTTTCGACACGGGCGCCGTTGTCCCACGAGGTCCATTCGTAGTTCGACCAAATCGAGCCGAGTACAGTGGCCCCGAACACTGCGGGTACCGGGTCGCCACTGATTTGCCCACGGTATGCGTAGGAGAAGCCGACTCCACCTTCGAAATCGCCGCCGCGGTCAATTGGTGTCCAGAAGAGCTCCGCGGCGCCCCAGCCGCCAAGAGCGACATCGCTCGTCGCGAAAGGCAGTCTCGCCGACGCATATTGCGACAGTTGTTGGTAGCTGAAGGCAAACCGCAGCCCGTAATTCTCCCACAACCTTTCCTTGAACGCTTCGTATTGCAAGCGCCCCGGCAGGGTCACGTTCGGAAAAATCGCCCCCGGCTTGGCAAAGCTCTCGTCGAGGTCGGTCTCGATGTCTGTCGGATCATCGTCCTGGTCGTCGGCGCCCTCGTACGCGCCGTCGAACACTTGGTTCGCGCGCTCTGCCTCCGGGTTTGACTGAGCGAAGGCCGGCACGACTTGTCCAAGGTTGATGGCAAGAAATGCTGCGGGAAGTAGAACACCTCTACCAATCATCGTGCATCCCTTTGGAAACTCGAACGGTGAAGCACCATACGCATTAGCGGTCACCGACCCATACAGGCAGGTCGCCGCCGCGGACGATGACGAGCGGATCGCGCCAACGGCCTGGCGTTCTTGAGAGCTTCGCCTGCGGTGCCAAGCGCTTGATCTCGCCGTAACAGGTCTGCCCCGACAGGCTCTCCGGTGCGATCATGCGGTGTTCCGGCTTCGTCGCGTCGAAGTCGGTGGTCGGAAACGTGCCGAGGCCCTGGTACCACATCGCCGCGCGCGTCAGGCTGATGCGCACGTGATAGCTGCCGCCTTCCTTCGCTCGCCGCCGCAGCGCTGCGATCACCCCAGCGGCGCCGAGATAGCCGGCGATATAGTCATTGAGCACCAGCGTTGGGGGAAATGCCGGGTCCTTGATCATCTCCTCGGGCACCGGGAAATTCGGCGAGAATTTCGGCAGGCCCCCTGCACCTTCCGCCATCGTGTAGCCCGAGACGGTGAGCGCTTCCATGTCGAAGCCCCCGCGGTCCCGCCAGGGTCCATCCCAACCGTAGCAGCGCACCGAAAGATAGACGATCCCCGGTTTCATCGCCGCGACCTCCTCGACGCCGAAGCCGAGATTCTCAATCGAGCGTCCGCCGAAACTCTCGATGAAGACATCGGCGTCCTTGACGAGGCCGGACAGAATCTGCGCCTGCTCGGGCTTCCGCAAGTTCATGAAGGACGAGCGCATGCCGACATTGACGTCAGTCCAGACGACCGGGTGCTCGAACGACTGGTCGCGTGCGATATGCAGAACCTCGGCGCCGTTTTCTGCCAGGGTACGCGCCGCGCAGGATCCCGCGATTACATGTGTAAGCGCGAGGCACTTGATCCCCGAAAGGGGCTGTTCGGGATCCTCACTGTATGGCGGAGGATCGGCGTCACCGATCTTCACGATGTCGATGACGGGCCTGCTCGCGAGATATTTGCCCTCGGGGTGATTCAGCCACTCATCCGCGGTGCGATGCACGCCGCCGATGACCCTCGCTTCGGCCATCGCCTCGTCGAGCTTTGCGGATTCCCATTGTGCGATCGCCTTGGTGATGGCGTCTCGGTCTGGCGGTACGCTCAGGAGTTCGAGGGCCCTGTCGTAGAGGTGCGGATAAACCCCTGTGATCGTCACGAAGCGTCCGTCTTTGGTCCTGAAAAGCTGAAAGGAGAACGGGTTTCCGAGACCCCAGGGGGCTTGGTACCAACCGCCGTTGATCCCCGGCACGAATGTCAGGCTACTGGGAATTGGGTCGTCCGCTGGAATGAGACCGACCGCTTGCTCATGGTTCAAGACCAGCGCGATGATCGGATTGACGTTGTAAATCGACTCTCGGAGGTCGACTTGAACGTCTTGTCCCTCGCCGGTGCGATCCTTCCAGATTGCGGCAGCCCCCACGCCGGCCGCCATCGCCGGGATGGCCATGGACGATCCAATGCGGAAATGGCTGCGCAGGAGCGGATCCTGGCCGATAAACTTGACATCGCCCCCGCCGTCCGCAGCGCTGCCGCCGATGCCTTGCATAAAGGCGTCGAAGGACCGGTTTATGTCGAAGTCTGAGGTACGCGAATCCGCGCGAGCGGTGTATGGCAGCTTTGAAATGAGTGCAGCGCTGGCTGCCGCAGCTCCGGCGCCTTCCAAAAATTCCCGACGCGTTTTTGTCATCTCGGCACCTCAGGCACCGAGCATACGTGGCTTTCCAACTAAAGCTGTCACACTTAGGCTACACGCGCAAAGGCTTCAAAGGGCAACTCTTGATTGAATTTTCAGTTTCGGGCGTGCCTGACGGCGGTCTGAGTCCGTGAAGCCACAACGGGCAGCAGTAGCGGTCCTGTCCTTTCCGAAAATTCCATCCGCAGGAGATTTAGCCAGCGATTTTCCCTGCTCTGCGGGAAACAATTCCCTGTTAGCGCCATAAAATTCCCTGTTCGGGTGCGTAGGGTATTTGGGTGTAAGTAGCTGACTTATGACGGAAAACTGATCTCTCTTCGCGCCTTCGCGGCTAGATTTGCAAAATTTCCCTGTATTTTCCCGCTTAACAGGGAATTTGAAACCAGAGAGCCTTTCGCCAAAGACTGCCAGCACAGCCACCATCTAAGTTATTGATATAGAAGAATGACTTTAAATTGGGGCGGGTC
>JALHTP010000007.1 GCA_022865725.1 Methyloceanibacter sp.
CAGGCTCGCGGGGTCGGGAATGGCGAGCACGTCGGGATCGGCGGGCGTCATGTCGAGCCAGCTGGCAAAGCCGGCGAAGCCCGCGCCATCCTTGGCCATGTCGGCGATGGCGGCGGCTGGCGCGAGCTTCGCCCGCAGCGCGCCGAACAGATCGACAGAGGAAATCTGGACATATTTGATCCCGCGCTCGCGGGCCTCGACTGCAAGATCAACCGGCATGTGACTCCCCTATGCGTTACTGCCAGAGGCTTGGCTCAGCCTCCTCATTCAAATGACGATCTCGATCCCGGGATCCAGTCCGTGCCGGCCAGCGGCACGCGTGCCATGGCGGCCGCCTCGACGGTCAGCGCCACGAGATCCTCGGGCTCGAGATTGCGCACATGGCTCTTGCCGCAGGCCCGCGCGATGGTCTGCGTCTCGAGCGTTAATACGGCAAGATAATTGGCAAGACGCCGGCCGGCGAGGGCGGGATCGAGCCTTGCTGCAAGCTCGGGGTCCTGGGTGGTGATGCCCGCCGGATCGCGCCCCTCGTGCCAGTCGTCGTAGCAGCCGGCATGGGTGCCGAGCTTCTGGTACTCCGCCTCGAGCGCGGGGTCGTTGTCGCCAAGCGCGATGAGCGCGGCGGTGCCGATCGAGACCGCGTCGGCGCCGAGCGCGAGCGCCTTGGCCACGTCGGCGCCGTTCCTGATGCCGCCGGAGACGATGAGCTGCACCTTGCGATGCATGCCGAGTTCCTGGAGCGCCTGCACCGCCGGCCTGATGGCGCCCAAGATCGGTAGCCCCACATGCTCGATGAACACGTCTTGCGTCGCCGCCGTACCGCCCTGCATGCCGTCCAGCACGATCACGTCGGTGCCGGCCTTGACCGCGAGCGCCGTGTCGTAATAGGGCCGCGACGCGCCGACCTTGATATAGATCGGCTTCTGCCAGTCGGTGATCTCGCGCAATTCCTCGATCTTGATCTCGAGATCGTCGGGGCCGGTCCAGTCGGGATGACGGCAGGCCGAGCGCTGATCAATGCCTGGGGGGAGCGTGCGCATCTCCCCCACGCGTTCCGAAATCTTCTGGCCGAGCAGCATGCCGCCGCCGCCGGGCTTCGCCCCTTGGCCGATGACGATCTCGATGGCGTCGGCGCGCCGGAGATCGTCCGGATTCATCCCGTAGCGCGAGGGGAGCACCTGATAGACGAGGATCGTGGAGTGGTGGCGCTCCTCCTCGGTCATGCCGCCGTCGCCGGTGGTGGTCGAGGTCCCGGCCTGGGTGGCGCCGCGCCCGAGCGCTTCCTTGGCCTGGGCCGAAAGCGAGCCGAAGCTCATCCCGGCGATGGTGATGGGGATCTTGATGTGGATGGGCTTCTCGGCGAAGCGGGTGCCGAGCAAAATATCGGTGCCGCATTTCTCGCGATAGCCTTCGAGCGGATAGCGGCTGACAGACGCGCCGAGGAAGAGGAGATCGTCGAAATGCGGCACCTTGCGCTTGGCGCCGAAGCCGCGGATGTCGTAGATGCCGGTCGCGGCGGCGCGGCGGATTTCCGAGAGCGAGTACTCATCGAAGGTGGCCGAAGGGCGCGGGGCGGTCCGAGGCGTCCAATCCATCAATAGGCTCCCGCATTGTCGACGTGGAAATTGTAGAGCTTGCGCGCCGAGCCGTAGCGCTTGAATTCGGCAGGGTCGATCTCGCCGTCGAAACCGGCCCGGCCGAGCACCTCATGCAAAGCGCGCCTGTGCTCGTCCCGCATGGGTTTCTCGATGCAGTCGGCGCCGAGGCTCTTGGCGTGTCCGCGCACGAACAGCCGCGCCTCGTAGATCGAATCGCCGAGCGAATCGCCGGCGTCGCCGAACACGACGAGATTGCCGGCCTGGGCCATGAAGGCGCTCATATGCCCGACCGAGCCCTGCACCACGATGTCGATCCCCTTCATGGAGATGCCGCAGCGCGACGAGGCGTTGCCGTCGATGCGCAAGAGGCCGCCGCGGCCGGTGGCGCCCGCCGATTGGCTGGCGTCGCCCGCGACATGGACGAAGCCGGACATCATATTTTCGGCGACGCCGACGCCGGCGCTGCCATGGATCAGCACATTGGCGTGCTTGTTCATGCCGGCGCAGTAATAGCCTACGGGGCCGTTGATCTCGACGGTGATCGGGACATTCAGCCCGGCGGCAATGGCATGACGACCCGCGGGATGGTCGACGATCCAGTGTCTCTCATTGGTATCGGGCTTGAGCCGGTGCAGGGACGCATTCAGCTCCCTGAGCGGCGTCAAGCCGAGATCGATTTCCGGCACTTGTCAGCGCTCCCAGAAATAGACCGTGGCGGGCTCAGGCTCCCAGATGCGCGCGGTCTCGA
>JALHTP010000077.1 GCA_022865725.1 Methyloceanibacter sp.
AATGGGTTTGGGCAGCGTATGGGGCCCGGGGCAAATCCAGGATAAACGGCCATTTTGGCTTTTCCGATGGCAACACTGAGTATCTGCCCAGCTTGCGAGACGCGCTACGAGACCCAGGCGGTATTCCCGCCTGAAGGTCGCAAGGTGCGTTGCTCGAAATGTGCCCATGTCTGGCAGGCGCTGCCGGTCACGATGCCGCTCGAGCCCGTCGTGCAGATGGCGCCGCCTCCGCAACCGGCCCAAGCCGCAAGGCCGCCCCAAGCGCCGCCCCCGCCGAAACAAGCCGCCGCGGTCAATGTGGGGATGGGCGGATTCGCGGGCATCGCACCGGCCAAGCCGCCGGCCAACCGAAGCTTCACTGAAGCCGGGATGGATGCCGACCTCGCGGCGCAGTTGGCCCGGCTGAATGCCGACGCTATGGCGGAGACCGTCCCGGCCGCACCTCCCGAAAAGCGCGGCGGGCTTTTCGCGCGCCTCGGCGCCAACCGCGCCGCCGCGCCTTCCGCGCCCGCGGCCGATATCCGCATGGGCGACGCCTCCATGGGAGAGTCCGATCTCTCCGATGCCGCCACGATGGACGGCTCCATGGCCGATGCCGGCATGGGCGATGCCGGCATGAGCGATGCCGAGCTCGGGATCGACCCGGCTTTGGTCGGAGAGGCTTTTCCCGAGGAGCGGGCGGTGCGGAGGCCCTCCGTCGTCACCATAGGCTGGCTCGTGCTTGGGCTGGTCGTGGCGGCGGTGATCGGCACGCTCACGTTTGCGCCGTCGGCGGTGATGTCGGTCTTGCCCGGCGCGTCGCGTCTCTACGCCCCGTTCGGCATGCCGGTCGGGCCGAACGGCCTCGGCTTCGAGGGCGTGCGCTACGGCTGGACCAGCGAAGGCGGCCAGACCGTGCTCGAAGTGCAGGGCGACGTGGTGAACCTCACCGCGGACGCGGTTGACGTGCCGACCGTGGTCATCGCGCTGAGGGACGAGAGGGGCGAGGAAATCTCCGAGTGGACCACCGAGGTCGGCGAGGCGGAGCTTAAGGGAGGGGAGCATGCGCCGTTCTTGCGGCAGATCCCGTCCCCGCCGAGCAACGTCCGAAGCGTCAAGGTGCGTTTCGCCAAGGCCGAGTAGGATGGCCGGGGTCCTGGCGGCGCAAGCCGTCACGCCGCTGTTCAGCGCCGAGCGGATTGCCGAGAGGGTCGAGGCGTTGGCCGGCGAGATCGCCCAGTCGTCTCCCCGCGATCTCATTATTGTCTCGATCCTGAAAGGGAGCTTCATCTTCGCCGCCGACCTCATCCGGGCGCTGCACCGTGAGGGTCTCACGCCCGAGATCGACTTCATCTTTCTCGCCAGCTACGGCACCGGCACGGCGTCAGGCGGTGAGGTCAGAGTCTTGCGCGGCGTCGAGACCGACCTTGCCGGCAGGGACGTCGTGATCGTCGACGACATCCTCGATTCGGGACGGACGCTCGCTTTCGCCAAGGCGCTGTTCGAAAGGAGCGGCGCGCGCTCGGTCAGAACCTGCGTGCTGGTCGACAAGCAGGTCCCGCGCGCGGTGGAGATCGAGCCCGACTTCAGGGGCTTTCGCTGCCCGCCCGTGTTCGTGGTCGGCTACGGGATGGACCTCGCGCATCGCTACCGCGAGCTTCCCTTCATCGGCGAGGTCGGCAATCCAGGCGAGGTCGGCAACCCATGACGACGCTCACCCTCATTGCCGCTCTCGTCGGCGTGCTCGTCCCGCCGCTCGTGATCGTGCAGGCGCTGCGGAGCAAGGCGACGGACCGCTGGCCGGAAGGGCTCCTCGTCGGGGTCTATCTCGGCACGCTGGGCACGATCAGCGTCGTCGCGCTCATCAGCTATTTTAGGTAACAGAAGCTACACACCACCTGTCATGGCCGGGCTTGTCCCGGCCATCCACGTCTTCTAATTTCGAGAAGAATTCGTGGATGCCCGGTACTTGGCCGGGCATGACGATTCGATTTGAGACGATCCTGCTCTGATTCCGAGTTCTAACTTTCAGATCAGAACGGCTTGATGAGACGCTCCAGATAATCGAGCTCGATCGCGGGCCGCGCCGGATCGCCGAGCCGGCGGCGGAGCTCGTCGAGCACCTCGCGCGCCCTCTGGATGTCGATCTCGTCAGGCACCTTCACCGAAAGGCCGAGATCGGGGCGGTTCGAGCGGTCAGGCCGCCCGAGCGGATCGCGGCCGTTATTGCCGGGACCTTGGCCCGATTGCGCCTCGCCGCTATCCGTCATCTGCTCGGCCATGGACTGCGCCCCTTTGCGCAGCTTATCGAGCGCGAGGCTTTGCTGCTGGGTGGCGCTGTCGAGGTTACCCTCGCCGATGGACTCCTTGGCGTCGCGCATGGCGTCTTGCGCGCCCTTGAACTCGTCCGGCGGCTCGCCGCCTTCGATGCGGAAGCGGTCGATCAACTCCTGCAGCTTGTCACGAAGCGCCTGCTGGCGGTCGCCGAGCTTGGCGTGCTGGCCGGGACGCTGGCCTTGCGGCTGCTGGCCCATTTCGAGCTGGCCCTGGTTGGGGGGCGCACCCTGGCTGCCGGACTCGCCCGAACCCTTCATGCTGCCCTGCTGGGCCTCGCCCGGCACCTCTTCGAACAGCGGCGCCATGCTCATGCCGGGGCCGAACTCCATCGGCTGGCCGGGAGGGCTCACCTCGAACTGCTCGCTGCCGTTATTGCCGGCATTCTGCTGGCGCTTGGCGGCGAAGGTATCGTCGAGCAGCTTCTGCTGATTGGAGACGATCTCGCTTAAGTCCTTCATCATGCGCCCGGCCCGCTGCTGCTGAGGATTCTCGGCGAAGTTCCCGGTCTGGAGCCGGTCGAGAACGTCCTTCAGCTCCGACAGCATCTTCTCGGCCATCTCCTTCGACCCGGACTGGGCGAGCTTCTCGATGTTGCTGAGAAGCTTGTCGAGATCCTGCTCCGAGACGAGCTGATCGCCGTTCTTCTCATCTTGCGGCGACATGTTGCCCTTGTCTTGCTGCTGCGAGGCGAGCGCCTGGAGATATTTCGACAGCGCGGAGCGAAGCTCATCGACGAGCCGCTTGATCTCCTCGGGCGGCGTATCCTTCTTCAGCGCCTCCATGAGCGCGTCCTGGGCTTCCTTCACGGCGCGCTCGGCCTCGGGCAGGTCGCCCTCCTCGATGCGAAGCGCCACGTCCCAGAGCTGATCCACGACGGATGCGATGCCTGCGCGCGAGGCGTCGTTGCGCAGCCGCCAATAGGCGTTGCGCAAGCCGAGAAAGACGACGCTGTCGTCGATCACCTTGTCGCCGCCGAGCGTGAGCGCGTCGAGCGCGTTGGCGACGCCTTCAGGCGCGCTCGGGTCGCGCACCAGTTTCTTGCGCTGCTCGACCACGGCCTTGGCCAGCGGCTTGGTGAAGGTCCGCTCCGGCAGCACGAATTCATAAGGCATGCTCTGGCCGCTCTGCCCCGCCTGGTCGCGGGCGATGAGCGTCATGCGCACCTTCAGCCCTGCCCAGGGATGGGCGGAGAGGTCCTGCGTGGCCTTGCCGTCGACCCGCTTGGCATTGGCGCGCGGCAATTGCAGCGGCATCAGCGGCGGCTCAAGCAGGGGATCGGCCTCGACCTTGGCGGAAGCCTCAGCCGGCAACGGCGCGATGTTGCGCTCCTCGCCTTCGCCGAGCGCGAAGCGGGCTTCGGCGTTGGCCACGCCGTTATCGTCGTCGGCGCGGAACACCAGGCGCAGGGCTCCGCGCGGCGTCGTGGTCGGGGTCCCCATCAGATTGATCGTGGGCGCCTCGTCCTTGATCAGATCGAAGCGCCATTTGGAGACTGTCTGACCGCCGATCTTGACATCGGCGCTCACCGGCTCGGTCAGCGCCACGTTGAACTCGACCAGTCCTTCGCTGCCGCCTTGCTTGGGCGCGATCGTCGTCGCCTCCGGCGAGCCGTCGCGGCTCGTGGTGAGGGTCACGGTCTCCCCTTGCGGCGCGTGAGTGCGGACGATCAGCTCGCTCCGCTCAGGAACCGACAGAGCGCGGAACGACTCGGCGCCCGCTCCCACCGCCTCGCTGCCATCGGCAAGCACGATCGGCGCCAGGCCGGTATAGACGGGAGGCGTCACCCAGGCATCGAGCCTGAGCAGCGCCACGGCACTCGAGGCCGCGGGCGAGAAGGCCGCGCGCAGGCGGTCGAAAACATTGCCTCCGGTCGCCAGCAACGCGGCGACGACGGCGAGAAGGAGTGCCGCCCTGATCGCATATGGGTCCTTGCGGTCGGTGCGGGGCGCGGGCCACGAGGGCTTCAGTCTGGCGACGAGGCGCGACAGGCGCAGCCGATGCGCCGCCCAGAGCGCGGCAGTCTCTTTAGGTGGGGTGGCGCCGAGGCGGTCCTCATAGGACGAAGCGGGGCGATGCTTGATGCCGGCCGTCCGCTCCAGACGCCGCAACGCTTCCTGGCGGGTTGGGAGCGAGAGCCTGAGGAGCGGCAGGAAGGAGACGATGAACGCAAGCCCGAAGCCGCCAAGCAGCACGCGATGCAGCAGCGGAGGCAGGAAGCTCCACAGCTCCAGAAGCGAAAAGACCAGGAAGGAGGCGACGACGAGGAAGGGCCACAGCAGGGCCTCCCAGATGCGCTCGCCAAAAAGCGCAAGCCAGCTCAAGCGCACGCGGCTCTCGAAGCGGCTGGCGAGCGCTTTGTCCTCTGCCGTTTCGGGCGGGGTTTCCTTCGATCGAAACATGGATCGCATCATCTTTACGTATTTAGCACGAAGGGCCTTGGCTACGAGGGTAACTTGGGGAGCGAAGCGGGCGAAAGCGAGGCTTATTGGCCCTCGATTTCCAGGCTCAAATCCAGTTGGGGAGCCGTTCCTTGGCCAGCATGTCGTCGTAGCCTGGCCTCGGCCTCGTCACGCTATAGCGGTTTCCGGCCACGAGCACCTCGGGCACCAGAAGCCGGCTGTTATATTCGGAGGCGAGCACGGCGCCATAGGCGCCCGCCGTCATCACGGCAATGAGATCGCCGGCGTGGAGTTCCGGCAATTCCCTGGCGAGCGCGAGATAGTCGCCCGTCTCGCAGACCGGGCCCGCCACGTCGGTGACGATGGTCGGCGTTCCGGACGCTGGCTCCACCACGGGAAGGATCTCGTGATAGGCCTCGTAGAGCGTGGGGCGCATCAAATCGTTCATCGCCGCGTCGACGATGGTGAAGATCTTCGCCGCGCCCTGCTTCACGTACAGCACGCGCGCGACGAGGATGCCGGCATTGCCCGCGATCATGCGGCCGGGCTCGAACAGGAGCCGCAAGCCCAAGCCCCCGACTTCCTCCTGGACCAGCTTCGCGTAATCTGCCGGAGAGGGCGGCGCCGGCTGATCGCTCCGATAGGGGATGCCGAGCCCTCCGCCGAGATTGACGAAGGAGATGGCGAAGCCTTCGGCGCGCAGACTGGCGACCAGCTCCTTCAACAGCGCGAAGGCATTCCTGAAAGGGGCAAGGTCGGTGATTTGGCTGCCGATATGCATATGCACGCCGGCGGCCTCGATGCAGGGAAGCTCGCGCGCCAGGGCGTAAAGCGAAGGGGCCTCGGCGAAGGGCACGCCGAATTTGTTGTCGGCCTTTCCCGTCGCGATCTTGTGGTGGGTCTTGGCGTCGACGTCGGGGTTCACGCGGAAGGCGATGCGCGCGGTGCGCTTCAGCTCCGCCGCCACCTCGCTCAAGGCCCTGAGCTCTGGCTCCGATTCGACATTGAAGGCGAAGATGCCGGTGTTAAGCGCGAACGCCATCTCGGCGCGCGTCTTGCCGACGCCGGAGAACACGATCCTCTCGGGCGGAACCTTGACCGCGAGCGCGCGGCGAAGCTCGCCCTCCGAGACGACGTCCATGCCGGCGCCGAGCTGGCCGAGCGTGGCGAGCACGCCGAGGCTGGAGTTCGCCTTGACCGAATAGCAGACCAGCGTGCCGGGCGTGCCTGCGAACGCGTCGGCGAACACGCGATAGTGGCGCTCGAGCGTCGCCGACGAATAGCAATAGAAGGGTGTCCCCACGGCGGAAGCGAGGTCGGCAAGATCGACCTCCTCGGCGTGGAGCACGTTTTTGTGGGACACGCCGCGCCGGTAGGCGAAATGGTGCATTTCTCGGGAAAGGGGTTATTGCAGCAGGCGATCGATCCAGAGGTGCCGGTCGGGGGCCCTCGATATTTTCGTGGACGGATCGGCCTTGACCTCGGGATAACTGGGCTTCGGCCGATCCAAAGAGCCGCGGCGCCCGCAGGCGGAAAGCCCGATGGTCGCCATCAGCACAAGCGTTAGAAGGATGCGCAATGCGCTTCCCATGGTCGTGCCCCTGTCCCTCGGCCTTTTCTAGACCTTTGACCTATCCTTTTATCGCGAGAGGCCGTCCTTCTCCAAACGCTTTATCCATTTTTTGGCCTCCCGTTTGACGTTGGCAGGGGCGGTTCCGCCATAACTTGTGCGGCTTTTCACCGATCCTGCGACATCGAGCGCGGAATAAACCTCCTTGGTAATCCGCTTCTCCACCGATTTGAGGTCGGCAAGCGGGAGCTTTTGGAGGTCGCAGCCCTGTGATTCGGCGAGCGCCACGATCTTGCCGGTGACATGGTGCGCCTCCCTGAACGGGAGCCCGAGATTGAGCACCAGCCAGTCGGCGAGGTCGGTGGCGGTCGAATGGCCGGCGGCGGCGGCGCGCTTCATGGCGCGGAGGTCGGGCTCCAGGTCCTCGACCATGCCGGTCATGGCGGCGATCCCGAGCTTGAGCGCATCGAGCGCATCGAACACCGGCTCCTTGTCCTCCTGCATGTCCTTGGCATAAGCCAGCGGCAGCCCTTTCATCACCATCAACAGCGCCTGGAAGGCGCCGGCGATCCGCCCGGTCTTGGCGCGCACCAGTTCGGCGGCGTCGGGGTTCCGCTTCTGCGGCATGATCGAGGAGCCGGTGGTGAATTTGTCGGAGAGGCGCACGAAGCCCCATTGCGGCGAGGTCCAGTTGACGATCTCCTCGGCCAGCCGCGACAGATGCATGGCGGCGATCGACGAAGCTGCCAGCGTCTCGAGCGCGAAGTCGCGATCGGAGACGGCGTCGAGCGAGTTGGCGGAAGGCCGCGCGAAGCCGAGCGCCTTCGCCGTCGCCTCCCGGTCGATGGGGAAGGGGGTGCCGGCCAGCGCCGCCGCGCCGAGCGGAGATTCGTTCAGCCGCTTGGCCGTATCGGCGAAGCGGCCCCGGTCTCGGCCGAGCATCTCGACATAGGCAAGCAGATGGTGGCCGAAGGTGATCGGCTGCGCGGTCTGGAGATGCGTGAAGCCAGGCATCACCGCCGCGGCATGGGTCAGCGCCTGTCTTGCCAGCGCAAGCTGAAGGGCGCGAAGCGCGCCGTCGATGGTGCCAATCTCGTCCCTGACATAGAGCCTGAAATCCGTCGCCACCTGATCGTTCCGCGACCGCGCGGTGTGCAGTTTACCGGCCACCGGCCCGATCAGCTCGGTGAGGCGGCTCTCGACATTCAAATGAATGTCTTCGAGCGCGCGCGAGAATGTGAATGTGCCGGCCTCGATCTCCGCCTGGATCTTGTCGAGGCCGCGGGTAATCTCCTCGGCTTCCTTCGGTTTTATGATGCCGGTGGCGCCGAGCATGGCGACATGCGCCTTCGAGGCGAGAATATCGTGACGCCACAGCCGCTTGTCGAAGTCGATGGAGGCGTTTATCTCCTCCATGATCTTCGCGGGACTTGCGGCAAAGCGGCCGCCCCACATGGTGTTGGTCATGACAGTCTCAGCCTAGGCAAGCCGGAGCGAGCGGGAAGAATTGAGCAAACGCAAGAAACGCGACAGCGCTGCGTCGCCGGCCATCTATCTCGTCGCTGCACTCGTTGCGGCGATTGCCGGATTCGGCACGGTATATGTGAGTTTCGCCCCTTCTGACAATGGCTGGCCCGGGGAACCTGAGGCTTCGGGCGCGGGCGGAGGCGGGCAGGGGACGGCCACCGGCCCTCTCGCCGGCCTCAATAAGGGCCCCATGGCGGCCCTCCTGGTGAGGCCGAAGCCGCTCGATCTGCCCGGCCTCGCCTTCGACGGCAAAGACGGCAAGCCCAAGTCCCTGGCCGATTTCAGCGGCAAAATCGTGCTCCTCAACATCTGGGCGACCTGGTGCGTGCCCTGCCGCGAGGAGATGCCGGCCCTCGACAGGCTGGAGACGAAACTGGGCGGCAAGGATTTCGAGGTGGTGGCGATCAATATCGACAAAGGCGGGCCGGACAAGGCCGCCTCCTTCCTCACGGAGACCGGCGCCACGCATCTTCAGCTCTACACCGATCCTTCCGGCAGACTGTTCTCGATGCTGAAGGCGGTCGGCATGCCGACCACGCTGATCATCGACCGCAACGGCAAGGAGATCGCCCGGCTGATCGGCCCGGCGGACTGGGCCTCGCCCGAGGCGGTCGCGGTGATCGAGGCGGCCATCGCCGCGCCGGCGCCGTAGCGCGGCAGCGCTACTTCACCGGGACGATGGCGTCCTTGTCGAGGCGATAGGTATATTGGCAGGTCGCCGACGCCGGCTTGTTGCAAGGGGTGCCGGGGGTGGTGACGTAGAGCATGCGCTTGCCGCCGCTCTTGCCGAATTTATAGCTCGTCACGAGATCCTCGAAGAGGAGGTCCCAGGCGGTCTCGCCGTCCCAGAGATAGATCTGCAGCGTGCAGCCGCCATTGCCGCAGAGAGGATTGATGCCCCCTTTGCATTTGAACTTCGCATAATCGGCGATCCAATCCTCGCCGCCGTCGCCGTTCAGATCATCGACCTTGAGCACCGCGTCGGTGTTCGGCGTGCCGTTCAGATCCTTGCAGGCCCGCGCCGCCTCGGCGACCGCTTCGGTGACATTGTCGGGCGGCTCGGCAGCGCGGCTGGGGCTTGCTCCGGCGCACGCCACCACGGCCAAGAGAACCGCGACTCTTGCACCTGACAGGGCGAGGAAGCTCAATTCGTGCTGCCCGTGGTGATGGTCTTGCGCAGCGTCTTGGTGGTGGCCTTCACGGCGTTCTTGGCGGCCGTCGCCGCGGCACCTGTGGTGGCGCTTACCGCCGCCGCCGGATCGAGGCGTTGCAGCGTGGCTTTCTTGCCCTTCGGCTTGCGGTTGCTGATGCCGCGCTTGCGCGGGGGCTTGGGCTTCCCCACGCCGCAAACGCTATCCTTCAAATGCGTCGGGCCGTCGCTCAACGAGGCTTGGATAGCCAGCCCGTCGAGACTCGTGCCGAACAGCGATTTCCAGAAATAGCGTTTGAAACCGTTGTCGAGCAGATCGCCGGCGCGCTCGCGCCGCGAGGCGGTCGAGGGCTCGCCGAGAATGATGGCGACGAG
>JALHTP010000078.1 GCA_022865725.1 Methyloceanibacter sp.
ACCTTCCGGCGCTACTACAACCTCGACAGCCGGCTCAAGACCGACCGCATCTCGCAGGTCTATCTGGAGGGCCTGCACGACAGGAATTACCTCTCCACGCGGTTCTACAACACGCAGAGCCTGCTGTTCAGCGACGAGCCCTTCTCCGAGGCGACGGTCTTCCCGATCGTCGACTACGACTACATCGTCAAACACCCGATCATCGGCGGCGAGCTCAGCTTCAACTCCAACGCCATGGCGTTCTCCAGCCAGGACGGCATCGATTCCAATCGGCTGATCGTCGAGGCCAACTGGCGGCGGCAGATGATCGACGGCATCGGCCAGGTCTACACGCCCTTCGCGCAGCTGCGAGGCGACGTCTACGGGGTCGGCGGTGTCGACTCCGAACAGGACGGCTCCGAGGACTTCGTTACGGAGGATCCTGACAGCGGCGCGATCCTGCGCGGCAACGCCATCGCCGGCATCGAGTATCGCTATCCCTTCATGGCCAGCACCGGCAGCGTCACCCACGTGGTCGAGCCCATCGGCCAGATCATCGCCAGGCCCAACTCGCTGGGCAACCAGCAGGATATTCCGAACGAGGACGCTCTTAGCCTCGTGTTCGACGACACGCTTCTGTTCGATATCGACAAGTTCTCCGGCTACGACCGGATCGAGACCGGCACGCGCGCGAACCTGGGCGTACGCTACACGGCTCAGTTCGCTTCCGGCGCCTATGCCCGCGCAGTGTTCGGCGAGAGCTACCAACTCGCCGGCGAGAACGAGTACGACACGGCGTTCTACCGGACGAGTGGCCTAGCCACCGATGCCTCCGACTATGTGAGCGGCCTCTACATTCAGGCCACGACGAATCTCGGTTTCTCGGCACAAACGCGCTTTGATCAGAAAACTTTCGACGTCAGGCGCACCGATCTCGGCACGTTTGCGACATACGGGCCGGCGCTAGTGAAGGTCAATTATGCTGACGTCACTGGCGAGCCCGGACTCGCGCAAGGCGAGGCACGCGAGGAGATCGTCATGGCCGGCTCTTTGGCGATCACCCAGGATTGGTCGCTGCTCGGTAACTTTCGCTACGACCTCGAGACCTCTCAAACCATCACTGACGGCGCGGGTTTGCGCTATCAGGACGACTGCTTCATGCTCGACGTGACCTATCAGCGGTCTTTCATTCAAGACCAAGACATCCAGCCGGATCAGCGCTTCCTGGTGAACTTCATGCTGAAATATCTCGGCACCTACGCGTTAGCGCAGGATGCCACTGGCGTGTTCGGGGCGAACGGCTCCGACACCAACAACTAGGGCGGCGAACACTCCATGCGTGATGAGCCGAAGCGCTTGCAGCCCGACGCATCAATGATTGCGGTCGCCGGCAGCGGCTTCCGTCGCGGCGCCGGACTTGTCGCGGCGCTCCTGCTCGCGGTCTTTTTAATCGGCGGCGCCAATCCGGGAAGGGCGCAGGAGGTGTCAATCAAGGTGCTCGTCAACGACGATCCGATCTCCGACTACGACATCGATCAGCGCGAGCGCTTCCTCGCCATCACCACGCAGGAGCAGCCCTCGCCTGCGCTGAAGAAGAAGGCGACCGAGATGCTGATCGATGAGCGCCTCCAGCTTCAGGAGGGCCGGAAGCTGGGCGTCACCGCCAACGAGGACGACGTGACGAAGATCCTCGACGACATGGCGAAGAAAAACAACCTGACCGTCGACGGCCTCGCCACCGCGCTCGGCAACGCCGGCGCCAATATCAAGACCCTCAAGGATCGCATCAGGTCGCAGGCCGTTTGGCAAGAATCGGTGCGCCGCAAATTCCGCCGCGAGGTGCAAATCGGCGAAGCTGATATCGACGTGGCGATGGCGGTGACCGGCGGGCATGCCGGCACCGCCGCCGCTCCGGCGGAAACCACCTTGCAGCTTAGGCAGGTGAAATACGAGATTCCCGCGGGCGCCGACCAGAAGACCATCGCCGCAAGGCTTGCGGCAGCAGAAAATCTGCGCGCCCGATTTGACAACTGCGCCGATCTCGCCAAGGGCGTAGACGGCGCAAGCGTGAAGACGCTTCAGGACCAGAAGCCGGCGTCTCTGGCACAGCCCGCGCGGCTCCTTGTGACGAGCGCCAAGATCGGGCAGATGACGCCCCCCACAATTTCCGCGGCGGCCGTCGAGCTTTACGCGGTCTGCGGCAAGCGCTCGTTCAGGGGCGACGAGACGGATCGCAATGACGCGCAGCGCAAATTGATGAACGACGAAATGGGGCTCCGCGCCGAGCGGCTGTTGCGCGATCTCCGGCAAGAGGCCTTCGTCGAATATCGCTAGAGCATGATCCGGAAAAGTGGGAAGCGGTTTTCCGATAAGATCATGCTCAAACAACGCTAGAGCGCTGTCGCGATGCAATCTTGGGCGGTAGTGCTCTCGAGCCGCTTTTCGTGTTAGCCCCAGGGCCATGGGTCTCGCCGAACGTCCCCTAGCGCTCACCCTTGGCGATCCAGCCGGGATCGGGCCCGATATCACGCTTCTCGCCTGGACGGCGCGGACGCGCGAGACGGTTCCGCCGTTCGTCTTGATCGGGGACAGGGCCATCCTTGCCGCGCGTGCCCGCGCTTTGGGCCTCTCAGTGCCGATCGCCGAAGTCGAAGAGGCAAGGGAAGCGCCCGCTCTGTTCCAGGAGGCCCTTCCCGTGCTGCCGATCACGGTCGGCGGCGCGGTCACGGCCGGCCGCCCCGACCAAGCCGCCGTGCCCGCTATCCGCAGCTCGATCGAGCGCGCCGTGAGCCTCGTGCAGCACGGCGCCGCACGCGCCGTCGTGACCAACCCGATTTCCAAGGCGGTGCTTTACGGCGCCGGCTTCTCCTTCCCCGGACACACCGAATATCTTGCCTCCCTCGCCTCGGCGAAGGGGCCGCCTTTGCATCCGGTGATGCTGCTCGCAAGTCCCACGCTCAAAGTGGTGCCGGTCACCATCCACATTCCGCTCAAGGATGTGCCTGGCAGGCTGACCAGCGAGTTGATCCTCGCCACCATCGAGATTACGGCGAAAGGCCTCGGCCGCTATTTCGGCATACCGTGTCCACGTCTTGCCGTCTCGGGCCTCAACCCGCATGCGGGCGAAGACGGCGGCCTCGGCCGCGAGGAGATCGACATCATTGCGCCGGCGATCGAGGCGGCGCGCGCGAAGGGCCTCGATGTCACCGGGCCGCATCCGGCCGACACCCTGTTCCACGCCGACGCCCGCGCGACCTACGACGCGGCCATCTGCATGTATCACGATCAGGCGCTGGTGCCATTCAAGACGCTCGCCTTCGCCGACGGCGTCAACGTCACGCTCGGGCTGCCATTCGTGCGCACCTCTCCCGACCATGGCACGGCTTTCGGCATTGCCGGCACTGGCAAGGCAAGCCCGCGGAGCCTCATCGAGGCGCTGCGCTTGGCCTCCGCCATGAGCGATAAGGCCGAGGGCCGCGCGTGAGCACGCCCGACGGTTTGCCGCCGCTTCGTGAGATCATCCGTGCGCTCGGCCTCTCGGCGAAGAAGAGCCTCGGCCAGAACTTCCTACTTGATTTCAATCTGACCCGCCGCATCGCGCGCGCAAGCGGTCCGCTCGACGGCGTGACCGTGGTCGAGGTGGGGCCCGGCCCCGGCGGGCTCACCCGCGCGCTCCTGATCGAAGGCGCGGCAAAAGTCGTCGCCATCGAGAAGGATGCGCGCTGCCTCCCGGCGCTGCACGACATCGCGGCGCTCTATCCGGGCCGGCTCGAGATCGTCGCCGCCGATGCGAAGCAGGTCGATTATGGCGCGCTCGCGCTCCCCTCGCCCGCCCGCATCGTCGCCAACCTGCCCTATAGCGTCGCCACCCCCCTCCTCATCTCCTGGCTGAAGACCGAGCCCTGGCCGCCTTGGTTCGACCGGCTCGTTCTGATGTTCCAGCGCGAGGTGGCCGATCGCATCGTGGCCTCGCCCGGAGGCAAGGATTACGGGCGGCTGGCCGTGCTCTGCCAATGGCGCACGTCGCCCCGCATTCTGCTCACG
>JALHTP010000079.1 GCA_022865725.1 Methyloceanibacter sp.
ACCGGTCGGTTCTTCTCTCGTATGGCGATCAGCGTCTGGTTACTCCACCCCCGCCAACGAATGCCCTTCCGTGGAAATAGAGGCGGGTCCATTGCTCACCCGCTCGTGGCGAGCCAGTGTTCAGCTTCCTGAAGCGAGAATGAATACTCAGCGCCAGCTATGCCAGAGGCAATCCGTGAACCCTCGGTCACTCTCACAATAACAAATCGACCATGGTGAGGACCCTTCCCGACTTTCTCCAGACGATAGCCCTTGCTCTCAGCCCTGCGGTTGACGCGCTTTTCTTGTGAATTGGTCATGACCCCACTCCCGTTCGGCAGAGCCAACATACACGAGACGTGCTTGAGGCGTCACTCGCGAGCGGAAAGTGAGGCAAAACGCTTGGGCCGGCGTGTCAGCTTCATATCTTGGGTCTTCGTGAAGTCGTGTGGGTGATTTCGGGCCCCTCAGAGGGTAGAAAGCTGTGTGGATAGCTGCTTTCTGGCCTGTCGCCCGGTGCCGGATTTCGGCATCGCCTACCGATGGCACATCGATCGAAGCGGCGTCGGCTCACTGACGGATACACCTTCCCCGGATTTCGTGCGCTCGCCACGGTGCGTGGCGTATTCGGCGATCCGCGCGTGCGCGTGGTCATGCTTGTGCGTCGCTCAAAAAAACGGTCTGTGGCGCCTGCGGTCATCGGCGCCATGGCTGGTATGACCGCCGGAGACGTCGGGTCCGTGATTTGTCCAGCGGCGACGCCAGAATCTATCTCGACCTGGAAGTCCGGCGCGTCGACTGTCGAACCTGCGGCGCCGTGAAGCGCGAGCAACTGGCATTCCTCGCGGACAATCCGTTCTATACAAAGCGCTTTGCGTTCTACGTCGGTCGCCGTTGTCGGCAGGCCCCGATCAAGGACGTCGCGCATGAACTCGGGCTCGACTGGCACACGGTCAAGATTCTCGAAATGCAGTACATGCGCGCCCAGCTCGCCAAAGCCGGGACGCCTGCCCCGAAGGCGATCGGCATCGACGAGATATCGATCCGCAAAGGTCACAGCTATCGCATTGTCGTCAGCGACCTGATCCGGCACCGGCCGATCTGGTTCGGCGGCGAGGATCGCTCGCAAGCCAGCATGGCTGAGTTCTACAAATGGCTGGGAGACAGCAAGAACGCCGGCATCCGGCTCGCCGTGATGGACATGTGGAAGCCGTTCGCCAAGGCCACACGCGAGCATGCGCCACAGGCCGCGATCCTGTTCGACAAGTTCCATATCATGCGCCACTTGGGCGAAGCGCTCGATAAAGTGCGGAAGAAAGAATACACGCGGCTCAGCGGCAAGGATCGCCGCTTCATCAAGGGCCAGAAATACACGCTGCTGTCACGGCGCGAGAACCTTTCGCTCGACGGCCGGCAAGCCTTGAAGACACTGCTCGCCGCCAACAAGCGTTTGAGCACAGCCTACCTGTTGAAGGAATCTTTCGATCAGCTTTGGAGCTACGAGCGCGAAGTCTGGGCGCGGCGCTTCTTCGAGAACTGGCGCGCAAGCTTGAAGTGGCAACGGCTCGAACCGTACGAGAAATTCGCCGACATGATCGACCGCCACTGGGACGGCATCGCCGCCTATTGCCGACCCGAGAACAAAGTCTCACTCGGCTTCGTCGAAGGCTTGAACAACAAAATCCGCGTCCTCCAGCGCCGCGCCTACGGTCTACGCGACGAGGAATACCTGCGCCTGAAGATCCTCACGTGCATGCTGCCACCCCTCTGAGGGGCTCGAAATCACCCACACGACTTCACGAAGACCCTCTATTCCATGCATGAGGGCGGCGTGGCGGACGTGCCACGTGCGAAATGGTTCGATCTGGTCAACAGCCGCCCCTCGGCCAAATCGAAGGGCCTGCCGCGCACCGACCGTATCGTGTCGATTGATCTCTCCGGTCCGGAGACGGCGTTCGTGAAGCTC
>JALHTP010000080.1 GCA_022865725.1 Methyloceanibacter sp.
ATTCGCTGGTGGCAGCCATCAGGGCCGGGCTCGCGGACAAGAAGATCGTGCGGACTGGCTCGCCGACCGAATTGCAGCTCCATCCCAATCACCGGTGGATCGAGGAATATTTCTGCGGTGAGCGGGCTCGAGCGGCGCATCCGGCCGACCAGCCGCGACGACTTTTGGTCTGAGGAACTTGCCCGATGGAAACCAAAGCCAACTATCTGATGATCGGCGGGTTCGTGCTCGGCGTCGTCGCGCTCGCCTTCATGTTTGTCTTCTGGATGACCAACCTCGCCGGTGGCGGCAAGCGCTATTACATCCTGTTCGACGGCTCGGTGGCGGGGCTCACCTCCGGCTCGAGCGTCGGCTTCAACGGCATCAAAGTGGGCGAGGTGCAGTCGCTTCAGCTTGATCCCACCGACGCGCGGAAGGTGCAGGTACTGATCAGCGTCCACCCCGACACGCCAGTGCGCGACAACTCGCGCGCCAACATGCAGTCACTCGGCCTGACCGGGGGCACCGGGATTCAAATCAGCGCGGGCACGCCTGATTCGCCTTTCCTGGTCGCTACCCAGGAAAACCCCATTCCCGTGATCCAGGCCGACCGTGGGGGCGGTCAAGGTCTGTTTGATGCTGCCCCCGCCGTAATGAACAATGCCAATGCCCTGTTGCTAAGGTTGAACGATCTCGTGGCGGAGAATCAAGATTCGATCCACAAGACGCTTACCAATATCGAGAGCGTCACCACCATGTTGGAGCAGCGCAAAGAAGAAATTTCCCAGACCATCACCGATGTCCATGTTGCTGCCCAGTCTTTCAAGGATTTGTCCGGAAAGCTTGAAGTATCTCTAGGGGATAATCTAGATACGTTGACGCGCACCGCTAAGGACAGTCTCCAAGAATTCGGGAATTTCATGCGCGAAGGCCGTCGCACGGCGGTCACATTCAACCGCGTTCTGGAGAAGATCGAAGCCAATCCCAAAAGTTTTTTGCTTGGTGGAAGCCAAGTCCCGGAATACAATCCCAGAGGAAATTGACACACCCCGAAGGCGCTTAATGAGGGTGTGCAATAACAGAACAGGGGGCGATCGGTCGTGTTTCGGTCGGCACCAGCTATAGCCACTGGCTTAATTTGCCTTGGGCTCGCCGGTTGCGCATTGGCGCTCGGCGGCAACGCTGCTCCTACGACCTACGACTTGGTCGCATCGCGCTCCTTCGCACCGACCCATAAGGGGGCCGGGTGGCAGCTCGTTGTCGCTGAGCCCACATCCGTGCATGCCCTCGACACGGATCGCATCATGGTGCGTCCGCGCGCCGATCAGATCTCCTATTACAAGGGCGTGGCCTGGAGCGATCGGCTGCCGCATCTGTATCAGGTGCGCATGATCGAGACCTTGCAGAACTCTGGCGCAGTGAAAGCGGTGTTTAGCAGCAATGACCGGGCCGATGGCGACTACACTCTCGCCACCGAGGTTCGAGCCTTTCAGATCGATACCACCAGCGGGCGTCCCGCTGCCGATGTCGATGTTTTCGCCAAGCTGATCAACAACGACACCTCCAAGGTCGTCGCCTCGAAGGGATTTAGCGCCAGGGTGGCGTCGGCGAGCGATGATCCTGCCGCTGGCGTTGCCGCGCTGAACCAGGCGCTGACCGAGGTCCTGCAAGACACCTCGACCTGGGTGTCCGCGCACCATTAGTCGCGCTTTCCCTTAAAGCCTCTAAGCCTCATAATACCAACGGCGTTGACCATCAAACGATGTGAGCCCAATTCCTCATACCGATTGACGTGATTGTTTCGGGCTGATGGATCAGCCTGTTCCAGGCATCGCAGCCGGCCGCAAGAATGTCTTCGTAGGTCTCGAAGACTCGGTTGGAGAGCCAGTTCTGGCGGATGTACTGCCAGACGTTTTCGACCGGGTTCAGCTCCGGTGAGCGCGATGGCAGCAGGATGATGGTGATGTTTTTTGGCACTCTCAGCTTGCCGGTTGTGTGCCACCCGGCCCGATCCATAAGAAGGGCCGCATGGGCGCCCTTTTCAACGGTGCGGCTGATTTCATCCAGATGCATCTGCATGGCGCGTGTGTTGGCGCATGGCATCATGACGGCCGCCCCGGTTCCCCGCGCCGGGCAGATGGCGCCGAATAGGTAGGCATTCTGATAACGCTGGTCGGCGGGCTGGCGTGGTCTGGTGCCTTTGCGGGCCCACAGGCGGGCAAGGCCGTTCTTCTGGCCGATGCGCGCCTCGTCCTGCCACCAGATCTCTATGGGTTTGGTGGCCGCAATGCCGCTCAAATGGGCAGCAAGCGTGTTGGGGAAGTTTTTTTGAACGCCTCGATCACCCGGGCATTCTGCTTAGGGTGTTGCGGGCGGGCACTCATGTGGGAAAAGCCCAGATCGTGCAGGATCTGCGACACCCAGCGCTCGCCATATTCGACCCCGAAGCGCTCCTTGATCACCGCACGCAGGTCAACCCGGCGCCAGCGGACCACCCCGTCGGTGTGCACGTCAGGGCCGGTCTCGACGATCGTGGCAAGCTCGCGCAACTGGTCATCGCTCAGCCTGCGGGTCGGGCCGGCGGACCAGCGGTCATAAAGTCCCTCCGGGCCGTCCTTGTTAAATCGCAGGACCCAGTGGCGAAGCGTCTGCCGGTCCATGCCGCTAATCCGCGCCGCCTCCGTCCGGTTCATGCCGTCATACACCGCTGCCAGCGACAGCAGCCGCCGGCTCTGGTTGGAATTTTCGCAACGCCGCGCAAGCTTCCGCAACGTCTGGCTGCCAAAATCGGACCGTAAAGGCAAAGCTGCTGGCATCGGACATCTCCTTTGCCAACCTTGAATCAGACAACCGCCGATTCGGGAATCCCCTTTGATTCAATCCCCAACGCCTTTGGTATCAGCCGGAGGAGAGCGGCCGAAGCCTTGCGGCTAGTCCCCGAACAATCCTTGCATGGAGCCCGCCACCTCGTCTTTCGGGGCCTTGCGCTTCGGCGCCGGCGCGGCCTCGGTCTCCGCTTGAGGACTGTCCGCGCTCGCATCGTCGGCCGTGGCGGCGAAGGCCACGGATTTGCCAAGCACCGCCGAGGCAACCTTGCTGTCGAGCCCATAGATATCGCCGAAACTCGACACCTTGCCGTCGTCGCCGACCACCGCGGTGAAATAGGTCGTATGCACCGGGATCGGGTGGTCCAGATTGACCGGGCTGTTATTGCCCTTGGCGACGAGGTCGTCGACCTGCTTCGCCTCCCAGCCCTTGTCCTCGGCGAGCAGCACCTCGGCGAGCTTGGTCGGCCTCTCCATGCGGATGCAGTTGTGGCCGTTAGCTCGCATGGCCGGCTTGAACAGGTCGCGCTTGATCGTGTCGTGCATGTAGACGGTGTGCTTGTTCGGATAGAGGAATTTGAGCTTGCCGAGCACGTTGGTCGGCCCTGGCGGTTGGGTGAAGGCGATATTGGCCATGTTCACACTGCTCCAGCTGATGCTGCCGGGATCGACGATGCGGCCGTTATATCTCACCTGCAATCCGTGTTCGCTCAGGATCGAGCCGCCGCCACCAAACCAGCCGCCCGAACGCAGATTGGGCAGGAGGTTCTCCCTGACGATGGTCGGGGGCACCGTCCATTCCGGATTGAAAACGATGGTCTGCATGTCCGCGGAGAAGATCGGTGTGGCGTAAGCAAGCTGGCCCACGACGATCTTGTCGGAGTGGATCGTCTTGCCGTTCTTGACCACGTACAGCATGAACTCGGGAACATTGTCCTGCACATAGACGCTGCCGAGATCCTCCGGCATCCAGCGCCAGCGCTCCATGTTGATGAGCAGCCGCTGAATGTCGCGCTCGTTGCGCGGCTTCTTGGCGCCGTCCTCGCCGTCGCCGCGCGCCTTGAGGAGAGCCTGGCGCAGCCGCTCGAACTGCTCATGCTTCGGGTGCAGCGACCGGAGATAGGCGTCGGGCGCCGGCGACGCCGCGATCTCGGCCAGGACGATCTTCGGATCCTTGAGGGTGGGCTTCTGATCGAGCAGAACACTGAGCTGTGAGGGATCGGCGCGTCCCCCGTGGGCAAAGCGCGCATATTTGAGAATGGCGAGGTCGAGCTTGATCTCGGCGACAGCCTTTGCCTCAGGCGTCGCCGGCAGATCCCCCGCAGGCGGCAGCTCGAACGCCGCGGCGGACAGGCCCCAATCATCGGCTTTGCCGATCTCGTCGATGGCGGCGTGCGCCTTGGCCGACAACCCCATGGGGGTCATCCAGAGCGGCGGTGCCTCGCGCGTCGCATAGAAGGATTGCAGCGCGGCGACGTCCTCGCGCACCCCCTGCCGGTATGCGGGGTCGGTGAGTTTAAGACGGATGCTGGCGACGACAGGGTCGACCGGCGCCGGCGTGGCGGCGGTATTTTGTGCCGAAGGATCGGCGGCAGCGGGGGCTGTCGGACTGGCTGCACTAGGTGGCGAGGGATTGGCGGCGCCGGCGGGCGGCGCGGGATTGGTTGCGGCTTGCGGCGAAGGGGTGACTGCGCTTGGGAGTGTCGCGGGCGCGCTGGTGGAGGCAGCCGGTTGCTCTACTGCCGCTACGGACTCAGCGCCGACCGCACTCGAGACCGCAGACACCAAGGCAAGACCACCAGCAATAATGACGGCGACGAAGGATCGTCCGTGCATCTGGCATTCCCCCGAAACTAGAGAGGTTAATCCGAGAAGGCTGCAACCGCCACTACGATCTGCAGCCGCAAAACGGCAGGTTGAACCTTTCGTGAGCCCGGCAAAGAAAAATGCAGTGCGTCCGCCAATTTCGCCGCTTTGCCAATGTCTGTCCCGCTTGCGAAAAAGCCGCGGACGCCTCTTTATGCAATCCTGTGGATAAGTCACCCCGCCGCCCCCTCCGCTGGGCCCTTGCGAGGCTGGACACGCCGTGTGCGATAGGATCGAGAGGCCAGTTGAGCCAGTGGGCGCGGATGAGCCGGATCGCGGCGCGGAACGGCGAGGTATCTCGCGCCAGGACTTCCTTCGCGGCGCGATTGTGTTGGCGGCAGCGCCGCTGTTCCGACCCATCCCTGTCTCCGCCGCGACACCCTCGAACGCGTCGCTGGAGGTGAGCGAGATCGCGCCCGGCGTGTTCGTGCATCAGGGACGCTACGAGCTCCAATCCCCGGAGAACCGGGGCGACATGGCCAATGCGAGCTTTGTCGTTGGTGCCGATGCAGTTGCCGTGATCGACACCTTGGGCAGCGCCATAATCGGCCGCGAGCTGCGCACCGCCATTCGCGGCGTGACCGATAAGCCGATCCGCTATGTGATCAACACGCATATGCACCCCGATCATGTGTTCGGCAACGCGGCGTTCAAGGACGACAGCCCCGCTTTCGTCGCCAATCGCAAGCTCGCCCGCGGTCTCGGCTCGCGCGCCGACCGCTACCTCGCCATCAACAAGCAAATGCTGGGGCCGGACGCCTTCGCAGGCATAGAGATCGTCTTGCCAACGGTCGCCGTCGAGAACACGCTCACCCTCGAACTCGGCGGACGGAACCTCGTCCTCGAAACGCAGCGGACCGCGCATACCGACAACGACCTCACGATCATCGACACGGCGACCGACACGCTGTTCCTCGGCGATCTCCTGTTCTCCGTTCACGTGCCGACGCTGGATGGCTCGATCAGGGGCTGGCTGGCGCTGATCGACGATCTGGAGAAGCGAAAGGTGGCCCGGGTCGTCCCCGGTCACGGCCCCGCCGCCATGGAGTGGCCCGGGGCACTTCTGCCCGAGCAGCGCTATTTGGCGGAGCTTGCCGCGGACGTCAGCAAGCTGATCAAAGAAGGCAAGACCCTGGAGGATGCCGTGAAGACGGCTGGTTTCGAGGAGCGCGACGCCTGGAAGCTGTTCGACCAATACCATGTCCGCAACGTCACGGCCGCGTTCGCCGAGCTTGAATGGGAATGATATAGTCGTTAGCGACAATCGAGGAGAATGACGCCATGGAGTTTGAAGCCCGCTGCG
>JALHTP010000081.1 GCA_022865725.1 Methyloceanibacter sp.
GCCGGCTTCGAGCAGCCGGACGATGGGCATATCGAGATCTTCGGTGAAACCGCCGAAGGCGTGGCGCCCTACAAACGCAACGTCAATACAGTGTTTCAGGACTACGCCCTCTTTCCACATATGACCGTCGGCGAGAACGTCGCCTACGGCCTCAGGATCAAAGGTGTTGCCCGGGCCGATCGCGAGGCCAAGGCAAGAGACGCCCTCGCCATGGTCAAGCTCGCTGGATACGAGGAGCGCCGTCCGGCGCAGCTTTCAGGCGGCCAGCGCCAACGCGTGGCGCTCGCGCGCGCGCTCGTGAACGGACCTAAGGTGCTGCTCCTCGACGAACCGCTCGGGGCGCTGGACCTCAAGCTCAGAGAACAGATGCAGGAGGAGCTGAAGGCGCTGCAGAGAGCGCTCGGCATCACCTTCGTCTTCGTCACCCACGACCAGGGCGAAGCTCTTTCGATGGCCAATCGCGTCGCCATCTTCAACGAAGGCAGAATCATCCAGGTCGGCTCGCCCTCCGATGTCTACGAGCGGCCCCAGTCGCGTTTCGTGGCCGACTTCGTAGGATCGTCGAATGTGCTTTCCCCCGCCTTCGCCTCCGGCCATGGCGGAGCGGCCAAGTGGACCAGCCTGCGACCTGAGAAGATCGGCGTCTTTCCGTCGGAAACACCGCCACCGGCGGCGCACGCGCACGCTGATGGAAAGATCAAGACGGTCAGCTATCAAGGCGCGGTCACCCGGCTCTGCGTGGAGGCCGAGGGTATGCGGATCACCGCTGAGCTACCGGCCGGCGCGGCAGCCTGCAATGAGGGCGACAGCGTGCGCTTGATTTGGCCCAAATCGGCCATGGTCACCATGGAGGACGGCGCGTGAGCCACGCCGTGACAGCCGAAGGGCGAGACGGACTCCTCGACAGGATATCCGATGTTTTCTTGGCGCGCCCCAAGCTCCTGACGGTGCTGCTGTTGCTGCCGCCGCTGCTGTGGATCGGCATCGTCTACGTCGGCTCGCTGTTCGCTCTTCTGCTGCAGAGCTTCTATTCGCTCGACGATTATTCGGGGCTCATCGTCCGCGAGTTCACGCTCTCGACCTATGCGCAGCTCCTGGAGGAGGCGAACCTACAGATCATTCTGCGCACAGTGACGATGTCGGCGCTGGTCACGCTCGCCTGCGCGGTCATCGCCTTTCCGATCGCCTATTACGCAGCGCGTTATGCACGCGGCTGGACCAAGGCGCTGTTCTATCTCGCGGTGATGATGCCGCTATGGTCGAGCTATCTCGTCAAGGTCTATGCCTGGAAGCTCATCCTGGCCAAGGAAGGCATCGTGACCTGGCTGGCGAAGGGCCTGCATCTGTCGTGGCTGCTGGACGGAATTCTGGCCGTGCCGGTGATCGGCGGCCCGTCTCTGTCGTTCAGCTATATCGGCACGTTCCTGGTCTTCGTCTATATTTGGATTCCCTACATGATCCTGCCGATCCAAGCCGCGCTGGAGCGTGTGCCCGCCAACTATATCGAAGCATCCGCGGATCTCGGCGCCGAGCCAAGGCAGACCTTCTGGACGGTGATCTTTCCACTGGCGCTGCCCGGCGTCATCGCCGGCTCCATTTTCACCTTCTCGCTGACGCTCGGCGATTACATCGTCCCGACCATCGTCGGAAACTCGCGTCTGTTTATCGGACAAGCGGTGTACACCTTGCAGGGTACAGCCGGAAACGTTCCGCTGGCAGCGGCTTTCACCGTCGTCCCCATGGCGATCATGGGCGTCTATCTGTGGGTGGCCAAGCGCATGGGGGCGTTCGATGTCCTCTGACCCAAACCGCGCCACGCCGCTCGGTCTCCGCATCGCGGCCATTGCCGGACTGTTGTTCCTGCATCTGCCCTTGGCCCTTATCCTGCTCTATGCCTTCACCACCGAGGAAAGGAGCTTCCAGTTCCCGCCCCCCGGCTACACGACGAAATGGTTCGGCATCGCCTGGTCGCAGCGGCCCGACATCTGGCCACCGTTCTATCTATCGCTCGAGGTCGCCGCGATCGCGACCGTGCTTGCGCTCATCCTCGGAACCCTCGCTGCCGCAGCGCTGTCGCGCGCCCGCTTCTTCGGCCGCGAGACGATCTCGTTGCTTTTCGTTCTGCCGATCGCGCTTCCGGGCATCATCACCGGCATATCGCTGCGCTCGGCCTTCGACATCATGGGGATCGATTTCTCGATCTGGACCATCGTTCTGGGCCACGCCACATTCTGCATCGTGGTCGTCTACAACAACGCCATCGCTCGCTTCCGGCGGCTCTCTCGCAACCTGATCGAGGCATCGATGGATCTCGGCGCCAACGCCTTCGAAACTTTCCGTCATGTGATCTTGCCGCAAATCGGCACCGCGCTGCTCGCCGGCGGCATGCTCGCCTTCGCGCTTTCGTTCGACGAGGTCATCGTGACGACGTTCACATCCGGTCAGCAGTCGACCTTGCCCATCTGGATGTTGTCCGAGCTGATCCGGCCGCGGCAACGCCCCGTGACCAACGTCGTCGCGGTGTTCGTGATTGTTATCACGCTCGTGCCGATCCTCGCCGCCTACTATCTGACGCGCGAGGGTGAGCACACGGGCGGATCATCGAAGTAACCGGCAATCCGAGATCACTTGCGCCGGCACAAGCTAGATCTTGCGCTTCTTGGCGATCGCAGCATAGGCCTCGTTGATAGCGGCGATCCTCTCGGTGACGATGGTGACGAATTCCTCCGGCACGCCACGCGCCAGGAGCTTGTCGGGCTGGTTCTCGTCCACAAGCCGGTGGTAGTGGCTCTCCAGCTCCTTATCGCTGACTGACGGTTTGACACCGAGCACATCGTAGGGATTGCGCTTGGCAGCGGTGACGTGGCGCGCCTTGATGTAGCCGAACTCGGTGTCGGTGAAACCGAAGCGCTGGGCGACCTGCCCAAGGAACTGTTCTTCCTGAGGGTGCAGCGCCTCGTCGGCTTTGGCGATGTGGAAGAGACCGTCAAGCACATCCTCGAGCATCTTGCGGTTGCCCTTGAACACGACGACGAGTTGCTCGGCACA
>JALHTP010000082.1 GCA_022865725.1 Methyloceanibacter sp.
ACCCCGCCGGGATGTTCCTAAACGATCACCTCGCAGGGATGTTTGGCTGAGTTAGAGCCCACCGGGATTTTCCGCTCTTGGCCCTTAGCGGACCTCAAGGCTTCGATCCTGAAAGGTCCGCTTTCAGATGCACAGCAGACATGGCGCTGGGGTTGGCCACGGGACCGAACCGGGTAGTGGGCAGTGTCAAACTAATGCGAACCAGACAGCGAAGTGCGCGAAACGGATTGCGTCAGGCTGCCAGTTGACGCCACTCGGCCAACGCGGCGAAGCGGTGCGGGGGGGGTGTATTCATGGGACGTAGAACGTATACGATCTACGGATGGTACGCGATGACACCGTGGCAGTGGTGGGTGCGGGCGTGATCGGCGCGGCCGTCGCCTATGCGCTCACGCGCGAAGGCAGAGCCGTATTGCTCCTCGACCGGGCCGAGCCTGGGATGACGGGAGCCAGCTTCGGAAACGCCGGGCACATCGCCGCGGAGTTGGTAGAGCCTCTGCCCTCCTGGGGCCTCTTGTTCGGATTCTGGCGCGAACTGTTTGCTTTCGGCGGCGCGCTCGACATTCCGCTGCGCCGGGCGCCTGAGTTTCTGCCCTGGGCGCGGCGCTTCGCGGCGGCCGCTAGGCATCGCGCGGAGAACACGCGTCAACTGGCGCCGCTTGTTAAGCCGGCCGTGGGCCACATGGCGCGCTGGCTTGCCGAAGTCGGCCGACCGGAGTTGCTGCGGATAAATGGGCATTTTCAAGTCTGGTTCGGACCTCGCTCCGACGAGCGGGCGGCCGAGCAGGGGCTCGCCATGGAGCGCTTGGGAATTCCGACGCAGGCGGCGCCGAACGAGATCCTGCAAGTCATTGCACGCCAATCGGCAAGGAGCCTCGAGCCTAGGACCAGTCTCCGCCCCAAGAATGCGCGCGTCGCGGGCCTGTGGTTTACCAGCACCGCGCATGTGCTCGATCCTCTCAAGATCGTGCAGAGTTTCGTCGGTGCCGCACTTCAGCGAGGCGCGTCTTTCGAGCGCACCGAGGTCCGCACCATCAAGCCGCTCGATGGGCGGATCGCCCTACATACGAGCTCAGAGACCCTGACCGTCGACGCGGTCGTCGTGTGTACGGGTGCCTGGACCGCGAGCTTGCTGGAGCCGCTCGGCTTGCGCGTGCCGATGGAAAGCGCACGCGGGTATCACGTGGAGATGGCAGGTCAGCCAGCGCTCACCGACGCGCCAATCCTTTATGCCGACTCGCGCATCTTGGTCACTCCGATGGAAGGACGACTACGCGCTTCCAGCTTCATGGAGTTTGCCGGACACCACGCCGCACCCGACCCGCGAAAATTGGCGCGATTGCGTACACGCCTTAGGGACCTGGGCTACGGTTGCCCTGCCGATGGCCCGAGCTGGGTTGGATCACGACCGGTGCTTCCTGACTATCTTCCGGGCATCGGTCGTCTCGAACACACCTCTATCTTCTATGCGGTAGGGCACCAACACATTGGCTTGACACTGGCGCCCGTGACCGGGGAGCTGATTTCCGATCTGGTGGCCAGCCGTCAGCCCAGACACGATATCTCCGCTTTCGATCTGCGGCGATTCTAAGGTTCTTGCATCCTTGTCCTTGCCAGGCAGCTGGGCAGAATGTCGTACGTTGATCACTATCCGCCCATGCCGGGCAACCACTGCGGCTATAAAACACTCTTTCCAGCTGCTCTTCACCTCACCCTCTCACCACCCCTCGCCACCTCCTCTCGCGGCCTGAATGCGGTCTCTACAGATAGAAGAGTGTCAACGCGCAAAGAGCCCGCGGCCTGACGCGTTGGCGAAGCGCTGGTAACGATAGGGCGCGGGGTCGACGATCGGCGTCTTGCCCATCACCAGGTCCGCCATGAGATGTCCTGCGCCAGGCCCGATGCCAAAGCCGTGTCCCGAGAAGCCGCTCGCGATGAAGAAGCCGGGGAGGGAAGGGACCTCGGAGATGACGGGAACGCCGTCCGGCGTCACATCGATGAGGCCAGCCCAGCGCTCCACGACCTTCATGTCCCGGAATGCCGGAAAGCTGCGATCGAGGTTCCTGCTCCCCTCGTCGAGAATGGAGAGTGAGGGAGCGGGGTCGAGCGTGCGGACCGTCTCGAACGGCGAGACGGCGTCGAGCGCCCAACGCCGCGGGATCCGCCACTCCTCCAGGAAACGCCGGCCGACACGGAGGCGCAATTCGTGCCACTGGGTGAGGAGGGCAGGAATAAAATCGAAGAACAGCCTGAAGCTGTCGGGCGCCAGCTCGGCGACATTGGCATTGCGCCGGGCGATTGTGTAGCCGCCGTCGAGGCGCTTGCGAAACGCGAAGTCGTCCGCGCCGACGACACGATCCGGCGCGCCTTCGACGGGACCGGTCCGCAGCACTGAGCCGAGGAGCTTGAGCTGCGGCAACTCCACCCCGAGATTGCCGCAGAAGAGCCGCGACCAGGCGCCCCCGGCGAGCACCGCCTGACGGCATCGGATCGGCCCTTTTTCCGTGACGACGCCGCTGACCGCGCCGGCTGATGTCTCCAGCCCACGCACGGCGCAGCGCTCCAGGATCGCGGCGCCCTCCCGGAACGCGGCATTGGCGATTGCCGAGGTGGCCTTCTCGGGCTCGGCACACCCGTCGCCCGGCGTGTAGAGCGCCGCGGGCCAGCGGCACGAAGAGCCGGGCAGAAGCCGGTCGATCTCCTCCGCTCCGATCAGCCGTGAGTCGATCTGATAAGACCGGGCCTGCGCCAGCCAGTCCTCGCGTTGTGCCGCCTCCTTGGACGTGTTGCAGAGATAGACGATGCCGGTCTTGCGAAACCCCGTCTCCGCATTGGTCCGCGCATTCATCCCCTCCCACAGCCGCAAGGACTCGACGGCGAGCGGGATCTCGGCATGATCGCGCCCCGCCTTGCGGCACCAGCCCCAATTGCGGCTCGACTGCTCGCCGGCGATAGCGCCTTTCTCGCAGAGCACGACCGACACGCCTCTCTCGGCGAGGAAAAGCGCGGTGCTCGCACCGACGATGCCGCCGCCGATGACGACGACATCCGCCTTCGCCGGAAGTTCCGAGGTCGTGAGCACTGGATCGACGCGTGGTGGCATCAATTGCCTTCTGCACATTACGCCGCGGCGGCGGCCACCGATCATGGCGCGCGCCCGATCTCTAGGGTCACTGGCAATACGCCATGAAACGCATGATCTTCCAGCTGAGTTGCGGAGTCTGTGGCACCTTCAACA